>JAFQAU010000042.1 GCA_017399885.1 Lachnospiraceae bacterium | reverse complement strand
TTCTGCAGAAATTGCTCTATAAAATGAATTTGTATCATATCTTACTATTCTCTTTTGTGATTCTATAATTTTGCATCGGCTTGATAATGCTCTATTCATTCGTATCATTGCACAACAAGCCTGATATACTTTGGTTGCTTGTTCCCTTGATGTTGCTGCACTATATATTTCAGCCCCGATACTCATCATCCATAAATAAACAATAGAGCACAAGTGCTGCAATTAACTCTGTTTTACCATTTTTTCTTGGTAAAAAAATAAAAGCCTCACGAATTTCTCGAAAGCCTTCTTCATTTACTGTTCCAAATATGTCTTTTATCATTTTTTCTTGGAATGGCATTAGATTGAATGGGTGTTTTGCATATTCTCCTTGTGTATTTCTTAATAATTTTACAAAGTCTATAGCTCTTTTTGCTCTTTGTTCATCATACATTAATGCATCGCCTTCCTAAACAAAGATTCCATTTCATCTTCATCCTGTTCTCCTGGCAGTTGCATTCTTCCACGACTACTCGGAGTTAATCCGAATTCTGTCATGAAGTCCTTGCATAATTTCAAATATTTTTGAGCTATAGCCACCTGTGGTAATTGTTGTATATATTTACTTTTTTGATTTGGTTGGAATATTGTACTTCCTATTTCATCCATCTGTCTTTCTGCCTCTACATATCTACTCCAACATTTGCAATATGCTTCTAATGCTTTTACATCCGATTCTGTTAGTAACTTGCAATCTGCAAGTATCGGTGCAACTCTATTCCATTCCTTTTTTGCTATATCATCTAGCCACTCAGGTGCTTCTGGATATTCTCCTGGTCCATATTCTTTTGCCTTAACCTCTTTTCCTATTCTATCTTCTAATCTAATTTTTGAGGGATTGCCATTTAATATGTGCATTTGAGTAGGCTTAGGTTTTCTTCCTGGTGTAGCCATATCATTTCCCCCTACTTAAATATTTCGCTATATGTATATTCTTTATTTTCCCTTATAATTTTTATATCTGATGTATCTTGTTTTTCTTGAATATACCTTTTTATTATTGCATCGCAATATAGTGGATCAAGTTCCACTAGATATGCTATTCTATCTAATTTTTCTGCAGTCATTAATGTACTACCGCTTCCACCAAATAAGTCTAGAACGATATCTCCTTTAGCAGAACTATTTTGCATTAGTATTCCTAGTAATCCTAATGGTTTCATCGTAGGATGTAATTTATTTTTTTTAGGTCTTTCATACTCTATTACACTAGTTGGTATTCCTTTTTGATATTCTTCTATTAGTTCTATCAATTCTTTCTTGCTCATTTTTTTAAGCTCATCTATAAGGTGCGGTGTAAAGTGAAGCCCTGCCGTGGGTGCCGCCGCGCTGCCGGGGGTTTTGGAGTATACCGTCTGGTATCTTTCCTTGTCCGAGAGCTTTTCTGTAATATACGGGGGCAGAGGCATTTCTCCGAGCTCATCGAGGCTTCTTACTGTGGATAAGATAAGCGGTGCTTTGAGCCACGGTCACTTTACAGACATAAAAAAATACATAAAAAAAGGCGATTGTCTTGTGCTCAATGACACAAGAGTAATCCCAGCAAGACTCTACGGAACAAAA
This sequence comes from Lachnospiraceae bacterium, assembly GCA_017399885.1. Classification (GTDB taxonomy): domain Bacteria; phylum Bacillota; class Clostridia; order Lachnospirales; family Lachnospiraceae; genus CAG-411. The sequence continues at coordinate 29 of JAFQAU010000042.1, read as the reverse complement.
GAGGAAACAGGCGGTGCAATAGAATTTTT
>JAFQAU010000041.1 GCA_017399885.1 Lachnospiraceae bacterium | reverse complement strand
TTAGAATTTAGTATATTATCCATAGCAGACACCTTCCTTTTGGGGGCTAAATGTTTGGGTGATTACTTACATTTTACCGCTTAAAAGTGAAGTTGTCTGTAAATTTATGCAATTTTTGTTATTTGCTCATTTATAGTTATTAGATAAGATTATATCAGAAGGGAACTGCTAGGCAGCAGTTATAAAAGCTATGCCTTATAGAGTAAGGCAGAAGCATTAAAATCTTTTAGCATTGGATTTGTGAATGAAAGGGGGATTTTTTTATGTATGCTATAAGCATTTCGGAGAATATAGCAAAGCTTAGACGGGAAAGAAAAATTACACAAGAACAGTTGGCAGAATTTGTAGGTGTAACAAAGGCTTCTGTATCCAAATGGGAAACAGGACAAAGTATTCCGGATGTGTTAATGTTACCACAGCTTGCTAATTATTTTGACGTTACCATAGATAAATTAATGGGATATGAGCCACAGCTGAGTGAGGAGCAGATTTTAAAAATATATCGAGACTTATGTGTAGCATTTGTACAGGAACCTTTTGAGGAGGTAATGGAGAAAAGTAAGAAGCTTTTACATCAATATTATTCCTGTTATCCCTTTGTGTATCGCATTTGTTTGTTGTGGATGAATCATTATATGCTTGCGAATGAAGAAAATAGAAAGCTGGAAATTCTTGCAGAGGCTTCAGAGCTTTGTAATCACATTATAAATAATTCAAAGAATATTGTGTTATGTAATGATGTGGTTAATTTGCATGCAACGATCAATCTGTTACAAGGAGATACGAAGACGGTGATTGAAACCTTAGTAGAGTTACAAAATCCTAGTCGTATTTCTAATCAAGGGATAGGAGTCTTGATCAAAGCTTATGTGATGGCAAATGAAATGGAGAATGCAGAACGCTATGCACAGCTTGGGATGTATTCACAGGTTATAACATTGATTGGATGTGCTACAGAATATCTTTCTATTCATAGTGATAATTTAGAAATTTGTCAGGAAACCATAAAGCGTATTAGTGTGGTGGCAGAGGTCTATAAAGTAGAGCAGTTGAATTTTAATGCAATGGCGGTATTTTATTACCAGGCCGTAATTGTTTTTTGTCTGCATGGACAAAAGGAACAAGCACTAGAATTCCTTGAAAAGTTTGTAAACTGTATAGAGATTGGATTTTCCTGTGATGAGGTATTTTTGCATGGGGATACATATTTTTCAAAAATGGATAGCTGGTTTGAACAGTTAGAGTACGGTGGAGGTGTGCCAAGAGAGCGAAAAATTGTGCTTAACAGTGCAATTGAAGGATTGCAGCATCCGGCATTTGCCTGCCTATGGGAAGATAAGAAATTTAAAAGAATGAAAGAGAAATTGCAGAATATAGAAATAAAAGAATAGAAGCTTCGCTACCCAGTCGAGCTGTTACAGAAAAAACACAGCATGGCCGGAATCGTTAAATTTATGTTTAATATAAAAAAAGAGAGGTTGATGATTATGGATAAAATTATGGAGATATTACCATTTTTAGTTCCTATATTTATATTGGAAATGGGGGTGCTTGTGTACACGATTAGGCATATCTTAACTCATGAACACTATAAAATGGGCAATAGAAAAATTTGGTTGGTAGTCACGATTATAGGAATGAATCTTGTGGGACCAATTTTGTATTTTGTTTTAGGAAGAGAGGATGCATAAAATGGATATTTTAACATTAGATAAGGTATCAAAATCCTTTGGGGCCAAAAGAATATTAAATGAAATTTCTTTTTCTGTACCACAGGGAAGCATATTTGGATTTATTGGACAAAACGGCGCTGGTAAAACAACAACCATGAAAATGATACTGGGATTGTTGAAAAAAGATCAGGGGGAGATTTATGTTGCAGGAGAAAAGGTTTCTTTTGGGCAGAATGTAACCAATCAATATATTGGATATTTACCGGATGTACCGGAATTTTATGAATATATGACACCTTTTGAATATTTGATACTATGTGGAAAAATAACAGGAATGTCAAAAAATGTGGCTGCAGAACGAGCAAAGGAATTATTAGAAAAAGTAGGGCTTTTAGGAGAGAAAAGAAGGATTCGAGGCTTTTCACGAGGAATGAAGCAACGACTTGGGGTGGCACAGGCGTTGATGAATCGTCCAAAGCTTCTAATCTGTGATGAGCCAACGTCAGCCCTTGATCCCTTGGGACGAAAAGAGCTTTTGGATATTTTAGTGCAGGCAAAGAAAGAGACTACCATTTTATTTTCTACTCATATTTTATCGGATGTGGAGCGAATATGTGATCAAATTGCATTTTTACATGGAGGAGAGCTTGTATTGCAAGGAAATTTGGAAGAAATTAAAAGTAAGCATGTAAGCAATGATCTAGAGATAGAATTTCAAAATCGTAATGATATGCAAGAATTTTTGGCACAATATGAAGATGGGGAGGAATTTTCTTCCATGGGAGTACGATATGAAGCAAAAACAGAAAAGGAAATGCTTTGTATGATGCAATATATGTGGGAACGAAATATATGTCCACAGAAAATAGAGAGATTAGAAGCAAGCTTAGAAGATTTGTTTATGGAGGTGGTAGGAAGATGAAACAGCTGGTAGCGTTTATTCAAAAAGAATGGCTGGAACAAATTCGTTCAGGGAAACTTTTTATGGTAGTCATTATATTTACTTTATTTGGCATTATGAATCCGGCTATGGCAAAATTGACTCCATGGATGATGGAGATTGCGTCGGAGTCCCTTGCTGATAGTGGTATCGTTGTAACGGAGATAACAGTAGATGCTATGACTTCATGGACACAGTATTATAAAAATATTACGATGCCTCTTATTGTTTTTTTGCTTATGTTTAGTGGAATTTTAACAGTAGAATATCAGAAGAAAACGTTAATCAATATGGTAACAAAAGGACTAAGTAGATGGAAGATAATCCTATCTAAAACATCAACCTTACTTCTTTTATGGACGTTGGTATATTGGTTACATTATGGGGTTACATACGGTTATAATGCTTATTTTTGGGATAATGGCATAGCAAAAAATATTGGGTTCGCTGCCTTTTGTATTTATATACTAGGTGTTTGGCTTCTTTCCCTTGTTTTATTTGTATCCGTTCTGGCATCCTCAAGTGCAGGTGTACTTCTTGGGACTGCCGCTGTTTTTGGCATATGCTATTTTATTGGAATGCTTACCAAAATAAAAGAATATTTGCCAACACAACTTATGAATGCAGGAGAGTTGCTTGGTGGAATAGGAAATATTGATGGTTATTACTGGGCCATAGTGGTTTGTATGGTTTGGGCAGTGTTAAATATAGGGGGAGCGGTACTACTCTTTAATCGAAAAAATTTCTGACATCTTAATCAGGTAGTCATTTTTCTTTACAAGATTTTTTTCATTTGCTATAATATCAGACAGGTGGATACTTGGCTAACAGTTTAGCCACACGGTTGAATTGATACGTATTTTGTCATAAGAATCCATTGAGAAAAAATTGGTTCCTATCAATTTATTAAGTATAGGGTTATCACATATTTGTCACTTAAGAACGGTTACAAGACATATGTGTGAATTGCCCGGCAAATTGAGCGAAACTGTTTCAAGTTAATCTGATAGATAGTAAACACGCAAGCAACCTGTTGCACCATCATAAATGAAACTAGCGTATTTACTATCAGGTGACGTCTCTTCGCAAAGAGCGCGTAGAGACATACTGTTCAACTAAAGGACTACTGTGCCCAAAAACAGGGCTTGTACTCCCTAAGTTTCATAGTAAAATGTTGGAGAAAAGAGGAAGAGAACATGAAGAAAGCATTTGTAACAAAAGAACAGATAGAAGAAATTGTAAAAACATATCCAACACCATTTCATATTTATGATGAAAAAGGAATTCGTGAAAATGCACGAAAATTAAAAGAAGCATTTTCGTGGAACAAGGGATTTAAAGAGTTTTTTGCAGTAAAGGCAACACCAAATCCATTTTTGCTTAAAATATTGCAAGAAGAGGGTTGTGGAACAGATTGTTCTTCTATGACAGAATTAATGATGTCAGAGGCGTTAGGATTTGGAGAAGGAGATATCATGTTTTCTTCAAATGTGACACCGAAAGAGGAATATAAGAAAGCAAGAGAAGTAAATGCTTATATTAATTTAGACGACTATACACATATTGATTTCTTAGAAAAAACAGCAGGAATTCCGGAAATTATTTTCTGTCGTTACAATCCTGGTGGAACATTTACTTTGGGAACGGATATTATGGACAATCCTGGAGATGCCAAGTATGGTTTAACAAAAGATCAGATGGTTGATGCATTTACCAGATTGCAAAAGCTTGGAGCGAAGAAGTTCGGTATTCATTCTTTCCTTGCTAGTAACACTGTAAGTAACGAGTACTATCCAACCTTGGCAAAAATACTATTTGAATTGGCAGTAGAATTAAAGGAAAAGACAGGTGCAGATATTAAATACATTAATCTTTCAGGTGGGGTAGGAATTCCTTATACACCAGATAAAGAGCCAAACGATATTATGGCAATTGGAGAAGGTGTTAGAAAGGCCTTTGAGGAGGTACTTGTACCAGCTGGTATGGGAGATGTTTCTATCTTTACAGAATTAGGAAGATTTATGTTGGCTCCTTATGGACATTTGGTAACAAAAGCAATTCATGAAAAACATATTTATAAGGAGTATATTGGTGTGGATGCTTGTGCGGTTAATCTAATGCGTCCTGCTATGTATGGGGCTTATCATCATATTACAGTCTTAGGAAAGGAAGAAGCGCCTTGTGATTGTAAGTATGATGTAACAGGATCCTTGTGTGAAAATAATGATAAATTTGCTGTGGACCGTATGCTTCCAAAGATCGATATGGGAGACTATTTGGTCATTCATGATACCGGTGCCCATGGATTTGCAATGGGATATAACTACAATGGAAAACTGAAATCAGCGGAGCTGTTATTAAAAGAAGATGGTTCTGTTCAGATGATTCGTCGTGCAGAGACACCGAAAGATTATTTTGCAACATTTGATTTTTGCGATATTTTAAAAGGAATAGAATAGAAAAGAACCTTTGGCATACAGCTTGTGTGTGCCAAAGGTTCTTTTGCTTTCCATTGTACTTTAGTTGTGTCTTAGGTTTTTTATAACGTCTTCATATTGTTTATTAATGTGATTGGTAATAGTTTCCCTAGCCTTTTCAATATCCCGATTTTCCAAATGGGTAATAATTTCCTGGTGTTCTCTAAGAAGTGTAGGATGTGCATCTTTATCTTTTAAATATTCTAAGCGATAGCGATACATTTGCTCTCGCAGATTGTTTAATAATTGAATCAGTCGGTTATTATGTGTAGCTGCAAAAATAATATCATGAAACTTTACATCACATTCTGCCAATTCAGTAATATTATTGGTAAACATGAGCTCTTGGAAATTATTTAAAAGAGATTTTAATGCTTGTAATTCTTCCATTGTAATGGCTTCGCAGGCTAGCTCTACAGCCAAAGCCTCCAATGCACAACGTACAGCTAATACATCCTGCAAATCCTTTTGTGTAATTTCAGCAACCTCTGCACCCTTGCGAGGAAGGGTAATTACAAGGCCTTCTAACTCTAATTTACGGATAGCTTCTCTTACAGGTGTTCTGCTAACACCTAAATGTTCAGCCAACTGAATTTCCATAAGTCTTTGACCCGGAGGAAGAATACCACGTAAAATTCCTTGGCGTAAGGTGTTAAATACAATATCCCGTAAAGGGAGATAATCATCCATAGATAAAGTCAAATGTTCCCAAGCGATTTCATTTTTCTTTTTCTTCATTAAAAACCCGCCCTTCCTAGATTTGATTTTGTACCTGTTTTTGCCCTACAAATTCTGTCAATTCAACTTGAAAATTAGGATAATTCTGCTTGCATTGGTAGTAAGCAATGGAAGCAGCCTCTTTTGATTCAAAAAGTCCGAATACAGTAGGACCACTTCCGCTCATCATAGAATTTATTGCACCAAGGGATAGCATGGTATCTTTAATAGTCTGAATAATAGGATTTGCTGGAATAGTAACAGTTTCCAGTACATTTTCCATGGTGTTGGCAATTGTGTGTAAGTCCTTAGCTTCTAATGCCTGAATCATTTTATGAATATCCGGATGTGTAGTTAAATCCTGCCACTTCAAAGTGGTATATACCCATTTCGTAGAAATATCAATATTTGGTTTTACTAAAAGAACGGGGCAGGAAGGAATATCTGGAAGTGGAGTTAAAATTTCTCCAATTCCCTCTGATAAAGCAGTTCCTCCCATTAAACAGTAAGGAACATCGGCACCTAATGTAACCCCACGTGCTCTCAATTCCTCTAAGGTTAGGCCCAAAGAAAATAGGGAATTGATTCCTACAAGTGTAGTAGCACAATCGGTGCTACCCCCAGCCATTCCTGCAGCTACAGGTATGTTCTTTTCTAAATGAATGCGAATTCCTTTTGTTATGTGAAATTCCTTCTTTAATAGGTCTGCTGCTTTGTATATTAAATTATTTTGGTCTGTTGGTAAATCAGGGCGATTGGTAGTTAAAGTAATATTTTCAGTTGTATCGTCCTCTTGAATGGTGATAACGTCGTATAAATTAACGGTTTGCATAATCATACGTACCAGGTGGTATCCATCTGCACGTTTTCCGATTGTATCTAATGCTAAATTTAATTTACCATATGCTTTTAAAATTATTTTATTCATAGAATCTCCTTTTGTAAGAGTTGTTTTGTATTCTGTATACAATTATAACATAAAAAACTTTAAAGTGTCAAAAATTCTGTAACGGTTTATCTATCCCTGTGGAAACAGCTAAACTGTGGAGTAAGCTATAAAAATTTCAATACCAGTTAGGCAGGATAGAAAATGTACAAAAATTATGTGTTTAAAACGGAAAAATATGGAAAGAATAAAATAGGAAAACGGCAGATGTAATAAAAATGGTTTTGTTATTTGCCTGAAGGATTACATTGCCATAAAAAAGAAAGGGATTATAGATATGAAAAAGAAAAAAATTACATATAGTTGGATGGGTTGGATAATTGTTTTATTACTTGTTTTTCTTTTGAAAGAAACACAAAACTACCAAGAGGAAATTGCCAATGAGATTATACGATTTCATGTGTTAGCAAATAGTGATAGTGCCAAAGATCAAAAATTAAAGCTTCAAGTAAAAAAAGAAGTTGTAGCGTATATGCAACAGGCTCTGGCAGGAGCCAATAATAAAAGGGAAGCAGAAAAAATAATAAATGACAATATAGAAGAGATAAGAAGCATTGCAAAGAAAACTATTAAAGCTGCAGGCTATCATTATGATGCAGTTGCATATCTTGGAAATAAAGAATTTCCTATAAAGGCATATGGAGAATTTGTGTTTCCGGCAGGAGAATATGAAACTTTACAGGTAGAGATTGGGCAGGCAAAAGGAAAGAATTGGTGGTGTGTTATGTTTCCAAGCCTTTGTATTATTGATGAAAGCTATACAGTGGTACCAGAAGAAGCAAAAGAAACCTTAGAAGATAACTTAGGAACACCAGCGTATAAAAGTTTAACAGAAGATACAACTGTGAAATATGATTGGAAAATAAAGGATATATGGAACGATTTATGGGATTGATTATTTTTTCAAAAGATAGTAAAATGGAAAAGACTATGTAAAAAAGCGTAATAGTTTAGGCAGATGCCCTGTTAGTTCAATATATAAAAGAAAAAGTGCGTGGGTCTAGAAGCTTAGACGCAGGTATAGATAATTCAAAATAGAAAGGAGAATGAAACAATGAATAAAAAAACGGTAGTAGTATTATTTGGTGGACAGTCTTCAGAACATGAGGTTTCTTGTATTTCGGCAACAACAATCATTGCAAATATAAATCTTAACAAATACAACATTTGTATGGTGGGAATTACCAAAGAAGGTAAATGGTTGAAGGTAAATAGAAAAGAAGATATTATATCCGGTGCATGGAGAGATAGCAAGGTTACAGCAATTATTTCTCCAGATGCATCGCAAAAATCAATAATATATATGGATGGGGACAATGTTACCCAAGAAAAGATAGATGTAGTATTTCCTGCATTACATGGATTGTATGGGGAAGATGGAACCGTGCAGGGATTATTGGAATTAGCTAGAATTCCTTATGTAGGATGTGGAGTATTGGCTTCCGCAATTTCTATGGATAAGTTATATACAAAAATTGTGGTAGATACCTTACATATACGTCAGGCGGGATATGTACCTGTATTAAAAGAACAGTTAAATAATATAGAGCTTGTAATTGAGAGAGTGGAAGAAAAGCTTTCCTATCCAGTGTTTGTAAAACCATCAAACGCAGGCTCTTCACAAGGTGTTTCAAAAGCTTCCAATGCGCAGGAATTAAAGAAGTCTCTCGCACTTGCTGCAGAACACGATAGAAAAATTTTGGTAGAAGAAACCATAGTAGGTCGTGAAGTAGAGTGTGCCGTATTAGGAGGTACACAGGTAAAAGCATCTGGAGTAGGAGAGATTGTAGCAGCGGCAGAATTTTATGATTATGAGGCCAAGTATAATAATCCGGATTCTAAGACAGTTATTTCCCCGGAATTACCAGAAGGTGTGAAGGAAAAGATTCAAAAAGCTGCAGTTTCCATATTCAAAGCAGTAGATGGTTTTGGATTATCCAGAGTGGATTTCTTTGTGGAAAAAGATACAAATGAAGTTATCTTTAATGAAATTAATACACTCCCTGGATTTACAGCAATTAGTATGTACCCAATGCTATGGAATGAGCAAGGAATTGATAAACCAGAATTGGTAGAAACCTTACTTAAGCTTGCACAAGAAAGATAAAATCACGGGGTGTAGAGGTTTGGAGGATAAAAGATGAGAGATTATCCAATCGGAGTGTTTGATTCCGGCGTAGGTGGTTTAACTGTAGTAAGGGAAATTATGCGACAAATACCCAATGAAAATATTGTATATTTTGGAGATACGGCAAGGGTTCCTTATGGAAGTAAATCAAAGGAAACGATTATTACATTTTCAAAACAAATTACACAGTTTTTGAGGAGTAAAAATGTAAAGGCGATCGTGGTAGCCTGTAACACAGCAAGTGCTTTGGCTGTAGAAGTACTGCAACAGGAAAATGATATTCCTATTATAGGAGTAGTAAAACCAGGAGCGAAAACGGCTGCACTTACTACCAAAAATCATAAAATAGGAGTAATCGCTACAGAGGCTACGGTGAATAGCAATATTTACGACCAATATCTGCGAAAAATGAACGATAAAATTCAAGTATATTCCAAGGCGTGTCCTTTATTCGTACCATTGGTAGAAGAGAATTGGTTGTATGATTCAGTAACAGTAGAGATAGCAGAAAGGTACTTAAGTGAGTTAATGGGATACGGAATAGATACATTAGTGCTAGGGTGTACCCATTATCCATTACTATGGCATACTTTGCAAAAGGTGGTAGGAGAGCAGGTTCAGTTGGTAAATCCAGCATTCGAAACAGCAAGTACTTTAAAACAAGTGCTAGAGAGCAAAGGACTGAATAGACTTAATAGGAAGAATGAACATAAATTCTACGTAAGCGATGGTTCAGAAAAATTTAAAGCATTTGCAAATCGAATCTTGCCTTGTGACGTTATGGAAACTAGTGATGTGAATATAGAACAGTATTAACAAAATGTGTGCATAAACAAATGAGAAAGAAGTAGCAGTTTCGTCAAAAAGAAAACGGTTACGAAAAGGAGGAGCTATGACAAAAGACATAATTGTTTCGATCAAAGGATTACAGTCATTGGGAGCAGAGGATAATGACTCTGTGGAATTAATTTCAATAGGCACATATAAAGAAGAGAACGATAAAAAGATTATAAGCTATGAAGAAGTAGATGAAGATAACCAAGAAATTACCAATGTTAAAATATTGATTTCTAAAGAACAAATAGAAATCATGAAAAGTGGGGCAAGTCAAGTGCATATGGTATTTCACGAAAATCAAAAAACAACTTCGTGCTATCAAACACCATTTGGAGACTTGATGATGGGAATTGACACTACAAAAATCAAATGTATGGAACAGGAAGAAGCTATGATGATTTTATTAGAATATGGATTGGACATTAATTATAATCATGTGGCAGACTGTGATATAACAATAAAAGTTATGGCAAAGGGGAAAAATTAAAAGTATTTCAAATGTGCCATGTGTTATGTGGTGTGGATTTTGAAATATTAGAAACGAAAGGGGAAAATATGAGAGTTTTTTTAATTGGATTAGTTTTGTTGAGCTTCTCCATAGTAAGCCTTCCGTTGTATTTGGTAGCTTATTTACTAGGGAAAAAGGATCCAAAAAAACAGGTAGCATTTTCACAGGCGATTGTGAAAAGAGTATTAAAAATTATGTTGATAGTAGCAGGTGTAAGGTTAGAATGTAGAGGGGTGGAAAATGTACCCAAGGACGAACCAATTATGTACGTATCTAATCACCGTTCGTATGTAGATATATTGGCAGGATACTGTACGGTTCCAACTCTTACAGGATTTATATCAAAGGATACATTACGTAGATTTCCATGTGTAAGCAGATGGATGAAATTTCTAAAATGTTTATTTTTAGATAGAGATAATCCTAAGGAAGGATTAAAAACCATACTTACAGGAATTAGTCAAATTGAGCAGGGCTTTTCTATCTTTATTATGCCGGAAGGAACAAGAAATCACACAGATAAATTATTGCCTTTCCATGAAGGAAGCTTTAAATTATCTACCAAAACAGGTTGTGCTATTGTGCCGGTAGCAATGAAAAATACAGATAAGGTTTTAGGAAATCATTTTGCATGGTTTCATCCTATGAAGGTAACAGTGGTTTATGGAGAACCCATTTACCCGGATCAGTTAGAAAAAGAACAAAAGAAATTTATAGGAGGACATGTGCAAGGGATTGTACAGGAAATGCTTGAAAAAATGGAATAATCTATGTTAAAATATAGCGAGTTAATAGTAGCATTGCATGCAGATTTGAAGGAGGTACATAGCAGTGGACTGGTGGTTAATTGTTTTGATTGTTGTAGTGATAGCCTTGGGTGTTGGATTATTTTTTCTATATCGCAAGGGAAAAGAAATGCAGGAAAAGTCAGCAGCCTCGCAAGAGCAGATAAGAGCAACAGCACAAACACAATCATTGTTGGTAATTGATAAGAAACGTATGCGTTTAAAAGAGGCAAATTTACCTAAGATAGTTTTGGAGCAGACACCAAAATATTTACGTCGTTCTAAGGTACCAATTGTAAAAGTAAAGATTGGACCAAAGATTGTAACAATGCTTTGTGATGAGAAAATTTTTGATGTAATACCATTAAAAAAAGAAGTAAAAGCTGTAATTAACGGAATTTACATAGTAGATGTAAAAGGATTACGTTCTGGTTTGGAGACGACTACAAAGAAAAAAGGTTTTATGGCAAAGGTACGTGAAAAGGCAGAAACAATGAGTAAAAATAAATAAAAATGAAATTCAGCTACTAAGGTAGCTGAATTTTTTACTTTATAACAAGTCCTAACATATATTCTTCTAAAGTTAGGTGGTTTTCAAATAAAAATAAAGCCAGAACAGGCCCTATATAGCGAATATGCCAGGGTTCATAGTGGTATCCTGTAATATGGGATTTATCCTTGGGATAACGAAGGATAAATCCGAAACGGTGGCAATTTTTAGAAAGCCAGATTCCTTCTTTGGTATCTCCAAATTCTGGCAATAAATCGTATTGTAGACTGGAAATAGAAACATCCATAGCAAGACCTGTTTGGTGTTCGCTATGTCCCGGTTTTGCAGAATACAGCTCTGTGTGTATTTTCCCTTTTGTTGCAAGATTCTTTTCGTATATGTTTTTTTGTCTTTGGTAAGAACGAAAGCCGGAGACCCCATAAAAGAAATAGTTATGTTTTCTGGCTTCGGTAAAAAGCTGGTTAATGGCATAAGCTGCATGAAAACGTAGTAATTTTTTTGGATGAAAGTGATTTTCAGAAAAAGGGATATTTGGAAGGTATAGATCTTTTGGACAGTACCAAGAAGGAAGGGAATGTGTTTTATTTACTAGTACGGAGATGCAATCGGGATAATTCATAGAAAAAGACGCATGCATAAAATACCTCTGAAAGATTCCATATCATTTCTATAGGTGCAAACGTAGCAATTTGGACGTATTCATTCATAAACGGATGAAATGTTACACAAAACCCTTTTAGATTAATGGGATGATATGGTATCCTTAAATTTTTATATTATTATAGTAGAGGGGAAGGAAAATGTGCATAATCATATAGTTTAGGTGAATTTGGGAAATTACTGTACTGACGGAAAGACGGAGTACAAAAAGAATAGAATTGGGCAACTTCAAATGTGAAGCTTGCCCAATTCTGTCATATTTTATCCAAAGGCGTTATTGTTACAATACATGTAAGAATTAAAACGTAAGTTTTGTGTAAGTTACCGAGAGTTTAATAAACTATTTTTTAAATCAAAGAGCTTTTTCGATAAATCCACATAAACCTCATTTGGATTGACCAATCGCTTGGTTTCGTCCCAAAGGCTCTCTTTTTGTTTGGAACAATAAGCCTTAATTTCCATTGAAGAGGGGCACTGGTAAACACATGTACCATTTTCAAAAATAGGAATCAAAAGTTCTTTTATAGTGTAGGTATCCGGTTTCAATACCGTTTTTTTCCATGTGGCATTTGGATCAAATAGTAACAAAGGATCTTTAGAGGAAAAAACCTCATCTGCCAGTGCAATCAAATCCGCTTTGATTTTTCCGCTATCTTTCTCATAAATACGATAAACCGTTTTGTTTCCCGGGTTGGTAATTTTTTTTGGATTTTCCGACAGCTTTATTTTAGGAATCCAAGCATCTTTTTCAAGGACGGCTGAGAGCTTGTATACACCTCCAAATGCAGGACAGTTTTTGGCAGTAATGAGATTGGTGCCCACTCCCCAAGTATCAATTTTTGCACCTTGCAAAATAAGGGAAGAAATTAAGTCTTCATCCAAATCGCTGGAAGCACAGATTTTTGCATCAAAAAGGCCAGCTTCGTCTAACATTTTTCTGGATTTCTTTGACAAGTAAGCCAAATCACCACTATCCAATCGGATGCCATAGGAGGCAGGTAGTGTCCCTTTTTCCTGCATCTCTTTAAAAATGGTAATGGCATTTGGAACTCCTGAATGAAGGGTATCATAGGTGTCAACCAAAAGTGTTATATTTTCAGGATAGAGTTCTGCATAAGTACGAAATGCTGTAAGCTCATCAGGAAAACTCATAATCCAGCTGTGTGCATGTGTTCCAAGTACCGGCAAATGAAACATTTTCCCGGCTAGAACATTGCTGGTGCCATGGCATCCTGCAATTACAGCTGCCCTTGATCCGTAGATTCCAGCATCAGGACCTTGTGCACGTCGAAGGCCAAACTCCATTACAGGGCTATTTTTTGCCGCATAACAAATCCTTGCAGCTTTTGTGGCAATTAAGCTTTGGTGATTGATAATATTCAGAAGAGCGGTTTCTATAAGCTGGGCTTCCATAATGGGAGCTTCAATTTTTAGTAAGGGTTCCATTGGGAATACAACAGTGCCCTCCGGAATGCTGTAAATACTTCCGGAAAAATGAAAATTTTCTAAATAGTTTAGAAAATCCTCTTGAAATAAACCAAGAGAACGTAAATAAGCAATATCCTCATTGGTAAAGTGCAGATTTTCAATATAGTGAATAACCTGTTCTAGGCCTGCAAAAATTGCATAACCATTTCCAAAAGGATTTTTTCTATAAAAAAGGTCAAAGATTACAATTTGCTTTTTGTGATTATGAAAATATCCTTGCATCATTGTTAATTCGTACAGGTCCGTTAATAAAGTTAAGTTCATTCTTTTCACATCCTTAAAGAAAATATAGGTGAGTTTAGTCAGTTACTAAACTGTTACAATTATAGCACAAACTAAAAAAAATAAACAAGAAATATAGGAGATGATGCATCTGGAATTTTAGCCCTATTGCTGTGATTTACATGTTTGGTTACACTTGTGTAAATAGTAACAATAGGACAATCAGAGGGGGGAATTGTTGTCTGTGTACACTGTTATGATATACACGAAAAAAGAAAAAAAAAATAATTTACATAAATTATGAAAAAAAGATTGCAAAAAGTGTAAAAGTGTGACATAATTATGAATATCGGAAGAGAAGCCGATGAAAATGTAAGCATGAAATACCTTTTTACAGTTGAACGTAAAATAAGAGGGGAGTAATACGTGAAATTCGTGAATATGGTAGGGGATGATATAGGGCTTACAAAAGAAGGAAAAGGGGACATGTATCTGTTCGGTTTATGTATTTGATTAGCGTGTCAAAAGTACGAAAGATGCTTCTTTCATACTATATATGATATAGCAAGCTGATTTGTAAATACCATATATAGTATGAAAGAAGAGTGGGAAGTGATTTTGATATCTTAATCTGTTTTGCCACAACATACAGGCATGCAAAAGACAGACAACCTTCCGTTTTTTGATAGATAATGGCACTTGGGGGAGTTCCGTATTTATCTCAAATGGAAAGGTTTTATATGTGGGAGTCGGTTGTTTGTTTTGCAGGGGGGAACAGTTTGGTTGTGTGGTTAAACTAAGTTTTATGTACGGGAACGTAAGTAGAACAGAGAATGAAAACGAATATTGATGGACGCATGGTGCAATATTCAATGATGTGGAAGAGTTTGATAAGTTAAGGGAAGAAGCGGAATAAGGAGTTATATAATGCGAAGGAGAATGGAAGGGATTGTGTCTCTATAAAAGGAACGTGTTATGTAAGTAGTAAGAAGAGAATAGTGTATGAAAAGAATTTTATACTTCTTGAAAGAAGAGTATAGAATGAATCGAAATCAAAGAGATGTAAGTGTCTGGGGAGAGCTTACATCTTTTTGTTATGTGGAAAATTCCACGATTAGATTAAGGTTTTATACAATATAGCCGAAATAATCCACAGAGATTATAAGAAAAGTGAGTGTGAAAACTATGGAGATTATGAATCATGTAAGTGGGACAGGTTCAGGAGGAAAAAGTGGTTCAGTAGGTAGTGGAAAAGCTTCCGTGGACTACACAAAATTAGGAATGAAAGGTCAGATAATAGACGGGCTAATAGCTGAAGTATCAGAAAAGATTTCTATTGATTTTGAAGGAATCGGTGTGACTGTTCCAAAATCTGCTGTAAGAAATGCCAAGGAAGGCGAGATAAGAAGTTTTCAAATCACGGATGTGTCGGAAAAAAGTATTGTATTAAAAGAAGTAGATAGGAATGTCCTTGTTAAGTCGGGTAATGCTAAGAAATTACAACGAACACAGGTTGATGCTAACCAGTCAAGTTTTGCTGATGTTTTAGAGAAGACAGAAATGGCACAACAGGAGGAAGAAGAGCAAGGACTTATGAATCGTTTAGATTCTATACAGGATAGAATGACAGGAGAAGATTATAAGCAGATAGAAGAAGAAGGGGTTTCTTTGGAAAGCTATAATCTGGAGCGATTAGAGAGAGTTTTAAATCGTATCAAAGAACAGAGAATAGATAAGCAAGAGGACATTGAAGGAATAATAGAGAATCAAGAAGAATATTCTGAGGAGATTGAGAAAATCGTTTTACATAATGTGGTTAGTAGTGTTATTGGAGGAAGTATGGCAAAGCAGATTGCCAATCGTCTTCAAGAAAACTGTTTGCCGGTAACTGCAAGTAATATAAAGAAATTTGCTAATCTATTGGAAATGTCCAGTGTGGCTACCACTATGTCAGATAAGGCAATGACCTATTTAATAGATAACGAGTTAGAACCAACTATACAGAATGTGTATCGTGCACAATTTGCAGAAAACAAAACAGGATATAAGAATTATATCCCTAATTATGGTGGTGCTTTTCATTCTTCAGCCATTAACTATAACATAGATAAGCAACGAAAAGATAAGTTACTTATAGAAGAAAATTGGCAGGAAATAAAACCACAGGTGGAGAAGATAATTGAGGATGCCGGATGGGAAGCCAATGAAGTTGCTATGAAACAGGCAAAATGGTTATTTAGTAATGAATTGCCCATAACAGAGGAAACCTTGGATAGGTTGGAAGAATTACATACAATAAAAAACGAATATGACCAGGAAAGTGTTTTGGTGGACATTGTAAAAAGCTATGCAAAAGGAAATATCCCTGAGGCAGTTTCTTTGGCAAGGGAACAAATGGAAGTTACCAACCAAAGTGTAGAAGTGTTTTTAGCAGAGGTTGACCAGCAATTGAAAGAACTTACCTTTGGGCAGGAAGACCAGGGAATAGAACCTATAGAAAATATCATCAAGCGTCGTCAGATGGAAGAAATAAAACTAAAGATGACGTTAAAGGTTGCTACACAACTAGAACGAAAAGGAATTGATTTGGATATTGAGCGCAGTGAAGAAATCATAAAAGAACTTCGTAGCATGGAAGAAACCTACTATCGTGGTATTATTTACGAAAGAAATGGAGTAGACAAAGTAGAACACATTTCTATTATGCGAGAGACTGCTGATAGGGTGAATGAGTTAAGACGTGCTCCGAGTTATGTTCTTGGACCTACCCTTTCTAAGATGAATAGTATTACGCTTGGAGACTTGAACGAAGAAGGACGTAGCATGCGTATGGTATTAGAGCGAGCAGGAGAAGCTTATAATACATTAATGACAAGACCAAGAGAAGAATTAGGAGATAGTATAGAGAAGGCATTTGGTAATGTAGATAATATATTAGATGATTTAGATATGGAGCCAACCATTGCAAATCGTAGAGCAGTTAAGATTCTAGGATATAATGGAATGGTAATCAATCCGGAAAATATTGATAGTGTAAAACAATATGATGCACAGGTAAACAAGATGATGAAGGATCTGCATCCTGCTATAACGGTTGAAATGATTAAAAGAGATATTAATCCTTTGAATACACCGATTGTAGAATTGAATGAAATTATTGCCGAAATAAAAGAGGAAATCGGAGTAACCGGAGAAGAAAAATATAGCAAATATTTGTGGCAGTTAGAAAGGGAAGAGGGAATTACGCCGGAAGATAAACGTGCATATATAGGGATTTATCGTTTGTTAAATAACGTACAAAAATCCAACGGAGCGGCAGTAGGATATGTTTTGCATACCAATAGAGAAATGACGTTAAATAACCTATTGTCAGCAGTTAGTACCATAAAAAGCGGGAAGATTGATGCACAAATAGATGAAAATTTTGGCTTAGACGAATTAAAATATACCAGAGAACCGCTGATCACTCAGGTAAATGAAGCATTTGAGAGAGGAAAAGCTACTAAAAATAAATACGTAGAAGAAAAAGGAAAATATTTTGATCTTATGGTGAATGATTTGATGGATGAGATAACCCCTGCAACCTTAGAGAAAGCAGCAACAGAGTATGGGGATTCTCATAATAAAATGGAAAGTCTTTTAAATAAGAGTTTGGAAAAATTACTAGAAGAAATTAAGTTAATCAGCGAAGATGGGACAGAAAAAGATACAACATATGAAGAAGAACTAGTAAAGAATATAAGAAATTTATCCGATAATTGTGAAAAGACCATTTCATTTTTGAATCAACATAAGATTCCGGTTTCTGTACAGAATTTAT
Organism: Lachnospiraceae bacterium; assembly: GCA_017399885.1. Taxonomy (GTDB): domain Bacteria; phylum Bacillota; class Clostridia; order Lachnospirales; family Lachnospiraceae; genus CAG-411. The sequence continues at coordinate 15,471 of JAFQAU010000041.1, read as the reverse complement.
TTGCGGCCAATCAGATTTTTACGGAAGATACCATATTCCGCAACATGAGAGAAAAGGCAAAAAGATTACCAAAAGAAGAACGAAATAAGGTAGAAGCGGCTATGGAACAGCTTGCAGATGGCTTGGATAGTGTAGAAAGTATGCAGGAGCAATATGAGATACTACAGGATAGCATGGAGACGATTTTTGACTATGAATATGCAAATAGAGAAGCAACTTCTAAGGACTTATCAGAACTTAAAATGCTTGCAAATGGTATGAGTCTGATACGAAATTTGAGTGCACAAGAAACCTACGAGATACCAATTCTTGTAGGAGATAGTGTGACAAACATTCATCTTACGATCAGAAATAAACAGGCAGAATCTGGAAAGGTGCAGATAAGTATGGCTTCTGAACAGTTTGGAAGAGTAACAGCAGAATTTACTGTGAAGGAAGATGTAGTAAATGGAATGGTATTATGTAGTGCAAGGAAGACTACGGATACATTAAAACAAGAGTTAGGAGACTTTGAACAACGTCTGAATAATTCAGGGATCGAAATAGGACGAATTACTTATGGTTTACATACAGGAAGCACGGAAGCTTATCATGTAGACAGAAAACAGGGGAATGACAGTGCAAAAGATGCAAGAACGTATTATCAGGTAGCAAAGGCATTTGTAAAACATATTTCCTGGTTAGAGCAAGGCGAGTAAATGAATGCCTTGTACAAAATTTTTGCAGTACATAAAAATAAGACAAAGGATTTCCGTGTTGGAGGAAAAGAAAGGAGTAAATTATGAGAATAAATCATAACATTTCCGCTTTAAAAGCAAATACACAATTAAAGAGAACTAACTCAGCATTGGAGGCGAGTATTGAGCGATTATCTTCCGGATATCGTATCAATCGTGCAGCAGATGATGCAGCAGGAATGGCAATTTCTCAAAAAATGAAAACACAGATTAGAGGATTAGAACAGGCGTCTAGAAATGCATCAGACGGTATTTCAGTAATTCAGACAGCTGAAGGAGCTTTATCAGAAATTGGATCCATGTTGCAAAGAATGAGAGAATTATCCGTGCAGGCTGCTAATGGAACCAATACGCCAAGTGATAGAGAGGCTATACAGAATGAAATTAACCAGCTGAATGAGGAAATCGATAGAATTGCAGAAACAACAGAGTTTAATACAAAAAAATTACTAAATGGAAATGTAGATAGAAAATCCTACTCAGATAATTCAAAGGTGAATCTCATATCCTTAACAGATGATGTAGAATCAAAGGACTATGAGGTAACAGTAACAGAGATGGGAACAAAAGCCTATATTACAGGAAGCGGTACAGGGGATTTTCCGGTGCCGGAAACTGCAGCTGGCACACTTTGTATTAATGGACAGGAATTACTAGTAGAAGAAGGACAAAGTTTATCTCAGATTTACACAGCATTGCGTGATATGGGAGATGTGATAAACGTAGAAGTGTTTGCAGGCACCGTAGGAGATAATAGCGAACCTGAAACAGTTACCCTAGAGGAAGGAGCAGCCATTACGTTTATGGCAAAAGAATTTGGTAGTGGAAATGGGGTAGAGATATACAGTGACAATACAGAGTTGCTAGGATTACTAGGACTTTCCACACCAACGATGAATGAGAATGATGATGCTTCCGTAGAAGAAGGTACATTAAAAACTTACGGTACAGATGCAGTTGTCACATTGAATACAGAAAAGGATTCCGTAACTGCTTTCAATGATACAGCAACCTATGCGGCAAACGGGAATAAGGTGACAATTACAGATAAAAATGGATTTGAAATGGTAGTAGAAGTAGAAGCTGGAGCTTTAGAGGCAAATGGCGGAAAGGCGAAAATTACAGTATTAGATGATGGTCCTATTAGCTTGCAGGTAGGAGCCAATGAAAATCAAACTGTAGTTGTTAGTATTCCACAGATAAGCTCTCAAACACTTGGTACAGATGTTGTTAACATTGGTACACAAAACGGTGCAAGCAAAGCAATAGGAATTTTAGATATAGCAATTAACGAGGTTTCTGCTATTCGAGCAAAATTGGGAGCTTATGAGAATAGATTAGATCATGCGATTTCTAATTTGGATATTACACAAGAGAATATGACAGAGTCCTTGTCACGTATTGAAGATGTGGATATGGCAGAGGAAATGTCTGAATATACCCAGAAAAATGTATTGTCCCAAGCTGGAACATCCATGCTTGCACAGGCCAATCAACAACCACAGACGATATTATCACTATTACAGGGATAATTCTTGAAGAGAAAATGTGACATTTAGTTGAAAAATACAAGATATAGAATTGTATAAAATATTACAATCTGTATCTTGTATTTTTTTTAAAAGTAATTAAGAAAAAATATAAAAAAATAATAGATAAAACCGATATATAATATAAGAGTTAAGAGGATTATCATAGAAGTTATGTGGGCTTATATGCACGAAGAATGGAGGAAAATATGAGAAAGGAAAGAAGGCAGGAATATTCAGCAAGAGTGGTTCAAGCGAAAAGAACAGAATTGCTAGTAATCGTATATGAGATTATACAGGAAGAATTGGAATTGGCCATGGAATGTTTTGAAGAAGAAGACCTGGTGGGATTTGATGTTGCGTTGAAGAATGCACAAAAGTTCTTAAATGAGCTTATGGCAACGTTAGATTATCAATATGAAATTTCTTATCAGCTAATGTCTATATACAAGTTTACCAATAAAATACTAATAGAAGACAGAATAAAAAGGACGGATGCTTGTTTAGAGGATTGTATTCGTATATTTGAGCATCTAAAGGATGGTTATCAGGGAATTGTAAGTCAGGATAATTCCGCGCCGGCTATGGAGAATGTACAAAAGATATACGCAGGGTTGACCTATGGAAAGAGTTCTTTATATGAAATATCAGTGGATGTAAAGGATGGGAAACGTGGTATATATGCATAATTTGTAACAGTTCAGCCAGACAGAAATGATTGTGCAAATTACAGGTAACTGCTTACAGGTTAAGTGTATAAAGGCAGAAGAGATAGGAAAATACATATTTTCAGTGTGAGAATGGCTCAATTGAAACTTTCCTTCGTCAAAATGCATGAAACAATGAAGAATCAACAGAATAGATTTGACAAAACTCATAAAAAGTGAAAAAATATAAAAAAAGTATAACGTTTTATGAAAAAAAGACGATATAAACTGTGAGAGAAGGAAGTATTGTTAATTACTGGGGAAAGAATTGTGAAAGGCGGTGGAAAATATGAGAATTGATGCATATAATGCGATTAATCAAGTTTATCAAACAACAAAGGCTGTGAACAGAGTGAAAAGTGAAAAGGCTGTAGCAAAGGATGATGCGTTAGAAATTTCTCAATTTGGTAGAGATATTAACGTTGCGAAGAAAGCAGTACAGGAGACATCGGATGTAAGAGCAGAGAAGATAGACATGATTAAGAAGCAGATGCAGGAAGGTACTTATAATGTATCAGATGAAGCATTGGCTGATAAGATTATGCAAGGTTTTATGGGTGGAATGTAGGAATAACGGGATATAAGGAGGGGGATTTTTTGGCAAGTGTGATACAAGAATTGTCTTCTATCTTGGAAGAAGAACTGGAGATATATGAGAAATTAATTCCCATTGTAACTGAAAAAACAAAAGTGATAATAAAAAATAACCTCGAAACTCTTCAAAAAATTACAGAACAGGAACAAATGGTAGTAGATAAGGTGACTGCTCTGGAGAAAAGAAGAGCCGAGGTTATTGTTAATATAGCCATTGTTATGAATAAAAAACCGGATGAGTTAACATTAGCAGAGATTATTCAAATGTTGGATAATCAACCGGAAGAACAAAAGCACCTTAGTGAAGTACACAGTAATTTAAAGAGGACTGTGCAAAGATTGATGAACATTAACAGTCAGAATAAATCGTTGATGGAACAATCTTTAGAGATGATAGAATTTAATATGAATTTGATACAAAGTACGAGAATAACACAGGGTAATAATTATACAAGAGGAGCTGTTACCTCGCAGTCTGCAGCACTACACCCTGGTATGTTTGATGCGAAACAGTAATGAGTCAGAGAAAATGAACGGTGATGATAAATACTACTAAGAAAAAGGGGGATAATTATGAGTTTGATGACTAGTTTGTCAGTAGGAGTATCCGGATTAAAAACAAGCCAATCGGCTGTAAATACTACAGCGCATAACTTAGCAAACGTAGCTACAGATGGATATAGTCGACAACAGGTTTTATGTGGAGATACTGCATATAATAAGATTGGGGAAACGTATATCAACTATTTGCAGGTTGGTATAGGAACGGAAGTAAGTATTGTAAAACAAAACAGAGATGTTTTTTTGGATAAAGCATACAGATTAGAAATAGGACGCCAAAATTATTATGATGTACAGAGTAGTGCCATAGGTGAAATTGAGAATCTTTTTGGAGAATTAGAGGGTGTTAATTTTCAGAAAGATCTAACAGATATGTGGTCTTCTATTGAGGAATTAGCAAAAGAACCAGATAGTATAGTAAAGAGAACCTCTCTAATAGAAACAGCGAATACATTTATGTTGCGTGCACAGGATATATATGATCAGATTGGAATCTACCAGAAAAGCTTAGATATTCAGATTCAGGACGCTGTAGATCGCATTAATGAAATAGGTCAAGAGATTCATTCCTTGAATGCATTGATTGCAAAGTGTGAAGTAGGACCGGAGCAGGCCAATGACTATAGGGACTATAGAAATACTTTGTTAGATGAGTTGGCAGAATATGTAAGTATATCTACAAAAGAGGATTTTCAAGGAGTAGTAACAGTGAATGTAGAAGGAACTCAGTTTATAAGTCCTTCTTATGTTATGAAGATGAAAACAGTACAGATAGATGAAAGCACACCTATGCTAACAGCATTATGGGAAGATGATTACAATATATTTAATTTAGAACAAAGAGTTTCCACAGAGCAGGATACAGATGTGGGAAAATTAAAGAGTTTATTAATTGCAAGAGGTAGCAAAACTGCTAATTATACAGATATTCCAGATAGAAATGATAAGAAATATTATACTACAGATGATGAAGGAAATAGTAAATTTTTAGGTGGAACTTATGCATTAGATGTAGAAAAATATAATAATACAGTTGGTGCATCAGTAATCATGTCGGTGCAATCTGGATTTGATCGATTGGTACATGGAGTAGTAACTGCAATTAACGATGCGTTATGTCCAAATGATACAATAAACAATATATTAAGTAATATGGGGTTGACTACAGAAGAAACTAGCATTGTTTTTAGTAAGACAAAGCAGGTAGGAGACTCAGAAGTAAGAGAAGAAACTGAAGTGACAGAGACCGGAAAGATAGTACGAACATATATAGATGATGAATTAGTTGATGAAACAGAGGAAGACACTAGTTTTACCATAGAGGATGTGCAGATTTGGGATGAATATAATAGTGGCTTGGGAATGGATGCAGATACTACTCCTAGAGAGGAATTATTTGTACGACAAAGCTGGGAACGTTATTCGGAAGCAACCATTACTGTAACAGACGAGGAAGGTAATACTTATGACAAAACTGTATGGGTATATAACGAAGAAGAAGTAGACGATCCGTATAGTCAATACACCATACAGCAATTAAAGCTGAATCAGGATATTTTGCAGAATCCATCTAAGATTCCTTTATCAGGGAATAATTATAAAGGAAATTATGGGGGATATGACGTAGAAGCCTGTGATCGTTTGATAGAAATTTGGAACGAAGATTTTGCAGCATTGAATCCTAATGTATATACAACAAGCACATTTACAGAGTTTTATGCGGCTTTTGTTGGTGATATTGCTACTGTTGGAAGTGAATATTATGGAATGTATGAGAATCAGTTGGATTTAGTGAAAGATATTAATAACAGTAGACAGGAAGTATCCGGAGTGTCTTCTGATGAGGAGCTATCGAATATGATTATGTATCAACATGCATACAACGCAAGCTCCAGATATATTACTGCAGTAGATCAGATGTTAGAGGATATTCTAAATAAGCTGGGATAAGATAAAAGGGAGTGAATAAATATGGCATCTACTTTTTTTGGTTTAACAATTGGTAAGACTGGAATGTATGCATCGCAAGCAGCAATAAATACTACGGCTCATAATGTATCAAATGCTACTACAGATGGATATTCCAGACAGGTTGTGAACAAAAAGGCAAGTACACCATTGGCGTTATACAGTTCGGCAGGAATGGCGGGAACAGGTGTAGATGTAACTAGTGTAGAACGAGTTAGAAATGAATATTTTGATGGAAAGTATAGAGCGTGTAATACTTTATGTGGGAATTATAGTGCTAAAGAATATTACATGTCAACGGTAGAAGGGTATTTTAGTGAGACCAATACAGAAGGCTTGACTGCAGCATATACTATGTTTACTACTGCATTAAAGAGTTTGAAAGATAATGTAGCAGACTCAACAGTGCGAACGGAAGTAATAGAGTATGCAGATAATTTAACAGATTATATGAATCACCTTTCTAACAGCATGCAGTTAGTACAGAGAGAAGCTAATGATGATATTAAGATTACAGTAGAACGGGTGAATTCTATTGCAGCTCAGGTAGCAGCATTGAATAAACAGATTAATACCTTAGAGATACGTGGCGGAAAGGCAAATGATTTGCGGGATCAAAGAGATTTATTAATTGATGAGCTATCAGAATATGCCAATATATCTGTGAATGAAACCAAGATGGGTGATGGTGGAACAGCAATACACGAATATGTTGTCAAATTAGATGGAAAGATGTTGGTAGATACATACAGATTTAATACATTAGAGGTCACTGCCACAGAAGGAAGAATAAATCAGAATGATATCAGCGGTTTGTATCAGGTAAGCTGGAGTGATGGGCAGGATTTTAATAGTGCCAGCACTAGCTTGGGTGGAAAATTACAAGCATTATTTGAAGTAAGAGATGGAAATAATGGCGAGAATTATACAGGAAAGGTATCAGAAGATGGTGGAAATCAAGGAGATGATTTTGTTACCGTAGTTGGTACGAATTTCAACAACCTAAATAAATTAAACATTCCAGAGCAGAATGGAACCATTACAATTGGAAATAAGTTATATTACTATGACAGTTTTACTGTATCCATAACGGATGAAGGAGAGTATGAATATACATTCCTTGGACTAAAAGATGAAGATGGATATAGTGGGTTAAAATTAGAAAGTGCAGGAAAGAAAGTAACGATAGGCTCACATATTGAATACAAGGGAGTTCCTTATTATCAGGCAAGATTAAATGAATATGTAAGAACATATGCAGCCAGCTTTAATGAACTTCATAATCAAGGAGAAGATTTGAATGGAGAGAAAGGGTTGGATTTGTTTAACGGTATATGTGAAGTAACAGGAGCCAATTTTACCTTGCAGGAAACACCATATTTAGAGATGGAAGAGGATGATGAAGGTAATATAACTGGAAAACAGGGATTCTCATCCATTATTGCAGTAAACGAAGATGGAGATATTATAAAAAATGAAGATGGAACCGTAAATGCATCCTATTATAGTCTGACAGCACTTAATTTTGGTGTACATCAGGATTTGGTAGGGGAACCACAAAGGCTTGCCTGTGCGCAGGAATTAGACAATGGAATAGAAGAGTGTAAAATATTAGATTTATTAATAGAGAATCAAGCAGATGGGGGCATGTTCAAGGAAGGAACACCGGCAGAATACCTACAGAGTTTTACTGCTAATATTGCAATTGATACACAACAGGCAGCATTATTTACAGAGAGTCAAAATAATATTTTAGCTTCTATAGATAACCAGAGAATGGAAATATCCAGTGTGGATCAGGACGAGGAAGCAATGAATTTAGTACAGTACCAGAACGTATATGAGTTATCTTGTAAAGTAGTATCCGTTATGGACGAGATTTACAATAAATTAATTAACGAAACCGGCGCGTAAAAGTGGTATATTTGGTAATGTTTGGCGTAAGGCTTAACTTTACCATGGATGATGGAAAGGGGAAGAAATTATGAGAGTAACGAATGTAATGATGACAACAAATATGTTAAATAACATTACAAAAAATAAAGCAGATATGTCTACGAAATTTGACCAGTATGCCACCGGACAGAAAATACAAAGACCCTCAGAGGATCCAGTTATTGCCATTCGCTCCTTAAAATATCGTGCCAATTTAACAGAGCTTCAGCAATATGTAGATAAAAATATTCCTGATGCTTTTGAATGGATGAATGTAACAGAGAGCGCATTGGATAATATGAATACATTGTTGACAAATATGTATACATATTGTACCCAGGGAGCCCAAGATACTTATGAAGTAATAGACAGGGACAGTATTAGTCAGACCATGCAGCAATATAAGGAACAGATTTACGAGTGTTTAAATGCAGATTATGCAGGAAGATATGTTTTTTCCGGATATAGAACTGATACATCTGTATGTTATGAAGAAGAGACGATAGATACGGAATTTGAAATTACAGAGCCATTAACATTCGAAAATTTGTTTGAAAAATCATATATTCGTGGCGGTGGTGTATATGCAGAAGATACTACAACAGAGCAGTATAAACAGATGGCACCTACAAAAGATACGGTGTATTGTATGAATCTCGCATATACGGATATAGAAGAAATGACAGATTTTTCTTATGTGAATGAAGATGGTGAAACAGTAAATCTAATGGAAGCATTTGCATATAAAGAAATCACTACTACAGATCTAGGTGATGATGTGGATACTACAGAAGGAAAAGTATCTCCTTATGAAGTAGAAGAAGGAGAGATTGTATTTATTAAAGATACAGGTGAATTGATTCTGTCCGCAGATGCATATGAGGCCCTAAGAACCGCGAAAAGTATTTCTACAACATACACAAAGAATACCTTTCAAAAAGGAGATATTAGACCAGAGATGTATTATGATTGTGTAGGTTATAGTATGGTATTAGATGAAGATTCCGGAGAAATGGTTCGTCGTGTAGATGAAGATGGGAATGCAGAAGGTATCAATTATTCAAAACCTAGAGAGCAGGATATAAACTATGAAGTGAATTTCTCACAGAAACTAAAAGTAAACACAATGGCAAACGAAACATTAGATGCAACCTTATCAAAGAAAATAGACAATATTATGCATGCGGTGGATCATGCATACAATATCCAGCAGGAAATTGATAATGTAGAATTAATGCTGCAAAGGGATGAGAACACAACAGAGGTAAATGAAGCACTTACAGCATTAAGAGAGCAGCTTGAAACGGAATTAACATTGCAAAAATCCATATTGCAGGAAGAATTTAGCAATGGAATGGCAGCGATCAAAGAAGCGCAGGATGGCACGAAGGTTGCTAATGCAGATGGCTCGGTTAGTAAGATAAGTGTAAGCATTGCTGCAACAGGTCTCGGTAGCAGATACAAAAGATTAGAGTTAATAGAGGAACGTATGACAGACCAAGAAGTAGCATTTTCAGAAATATTAACGAATAATGAAAGCGTAGATATAGAAGAAGCGATTATAAACTATAATGCAGCAGAAGTAACTTATAATTCTTCTTTATCTGCCGCATCAAAGGTGGTGCAGAACTCTTTATTGGATTTCCTTTAATAGGTAAGTGTAAAGGGGAGAGGTGTAGCAGTTTGACTCAGTGGTTGTTCTGTTGAGAAGTGGTTACATAAATTGTAACAGAATGAATGTATTTAGACCCCAGCTGACCATATTTTGATTAGCTGGGGTTTGCTGTATAGGCGCGCACTTCATTTTTTTTGATTTTAGCTGAAGAAAGAGTATATACAAGGAGATACGTAACAAGAAAGGGCTCAAGGAGGAGTTTAGATGGTTATACAGCGTAATATTCCATCAATGTATGGAAACCAGGCAATGGAAAGAACCACAAAATCATTGAAAAAGTCCATGGTGCATCGAATGAGAGAATTGGCTGTACAGGCTGCCAATGACACCAATACTACATCAGATAGGGAGGCCATACAGGCAGAAATTGAAGATTTATTACAAGAGATAACCAGAACGGCAGATGATACAGAATTTAATACAAGAAAGATACTAAAAAGTTCAAAACAGATGTCCATAAAATCAGTATCTGGAACAATTAATGATTTGCGTGAAATATATCAAAATGTGAAAAACGTGCAAAGAATTGAAAGTGTGGTTGCAGAAACGGTAATCATTCCGGGAGGATATACAAAAAGTAGTATGCCGGCATGGATTTAATGCAACCTGCATTGCATGTGAGATGCACTATAGTATTAATTTTGTAGATGGTACAGGAGATAATATGTATTCTGTTCCAGAACAGAAATCAGCCACAGGTGTATCCTGGATATATGATGTAGATATCTCCGCATTGCTTGAAGACGCAGAGGAGGGAAATGACGTTTTCGGAGAGGATTTGATAGATAGAATATTGGATGCGGTTTCTAATGCGCCAGGTAGTAAACCATATACTCCCAATGCAACCACAACAGGTGTAGAGGTAGGTGGGCACCATCAGGCATTAGCCAAAGATGAAATGAATCCTGATTGTTTAGTTTTTTTGGATACAGTAGAATATCAAGCACGAGTAGGAAAGTCTGGTTTATCATAAGGCTTTTTTGATACTGTTGTGTACGAAGGGGATCAGACCAAGATTGTGTGGAAACATGAACTGGTAGATATCAATTTGGAAAATCCATACGATGGGGACCCTAATAAAACCTACACAATGTATTATGGGCTTGAGGAAAACAAACCATTACGTATACAGGTAGGAGCAAACGGTGGTCAGGAATTGGATCTGTCTATGCCTGAGATATCCTTGGAAAAATTAGGAATTATAGAATTAAACGTACTTACGCATGCGGATGCAGTATTTTCCATAGATCGTTGTGATTACGCCATTGACTATATTAACGCAGAAAGAGGTCGTATGGGCGCATATCAGAATCGTATGGATCATACCGTGAATGGAAATAGTAATGCAGAAGAGAATCTACAGGCAGCTGAATCAAGAATACGAGATGCTGATTTGGCAGAAGAGATGATGGAATACTCAACAGAAAATATACTTATGCAGGCAGGACAAGCAGTGTTAGCGCAAACAAATCAGATGCCAAACGGAATCGTAACCTTGCTATCGTCATAATTTTTAATTTTATAGGAAGGTTCGTCCTATAAAGCAAAATGCGACCCGGGGATGTGCAAGAATTGGTATCGGAAGTTGTACAAGGAAAGTAGAGGAGAAGAATATGTTAATAAAAACAAGATATTTTGGAGAAATTGATCTTACAGAGGATAAAATCGTAACTTTTGAACAAGGGATTATGGGGTTTGAGGAATATAAGAAATATACCATACTTTATGATAGTGATGAGGAGAAAAAGGGAAATATTATGTGGTTTCAAAGTATAGAGGAGCCATCCTTAGCTTTGCCGGTTGTGAATCCTTTATATGTAATGAGTGATTATAACCCGGAAGTAAATGAAGAATTATTAAAGTCTTTAGGGGAGATGACAGAAGAGAATGTATGTATTTTGTTAACCATGACTGTACCAAAAGATATAAAATTAACTACAGCTAATTTAAAAGCACCATTAATCATTAATGCAGATACCAGAAAAGGAGTACAGGTGGTTGTAGAAAATGTCGATTATGAGGTAAAATATAATGTATACAAAGCAATTGAGAAAATGAAGGCAGAAAAGGAGGATGAGTTATGTTAGCTCTATCCAGAAAACAACAGGAATCCATCATGATTGGAAATGATATTGAGATAACTATTTTGGATGTAAAGAATGATCAGGTTAAGATTGGAATAAATGCACCGAAACATGTGGGGATTTATCGAAAAGAAATATATTTGCAAATACAAGAAGAAAATAAAAAGGCTGCAGAAAGTGAAGCACCAAAATTAAGTGAGATAGAGAAGCTGTTTCATTCATAAAGAAAGATTAGTTGTAACAGTTTAGCTCGGGAAGAACGATTATCATTAGTCTAAAATATTTGAGGATATTTCATAAAGAAAGCTATAAACTTTAGAAATAAATGTGACGATAAATAGACAAAGGAAGAAATGAAGAATTAGGGATTCGTTGATAATAGGAAAGACATGGAGGTGACGCCTATGACAACAGAGGTGAATACAAACTATACAGAGCATGTGAATAAGACCGAATGTATAGTAAAAAAGATTTCAAAAAACACGGAAGTTGAACATGAAGGTACAGCTGTAAAGGGACAAGAAATGGTAGCTTTGGAGGAAGAAAAGAAAGAACCAACATCAAAGCAGATAAAGTCCGCACTAGAGCAGGCCAATCAAAAGGCGAAGATGACCAAGACAGCATGTGAGTTTGCTTATGATGAAGAGACAAGAAGGATATCTATTACGGTAAAAGACAAAGAGACAGATGAAGTCATACGTGAGATTCCGGCAGAAGAGACTTTGGAAATGATTTCTAAGATTTGGGAATTTGCAGGTCTGTTAGTAGATGAGAAGAGATAGTATGATAAATTAAAGCAAAGGAGGAATTGTTATGGCAATCCGAATGACAGGTTTGACTTCCGGGCTTGACACAGAATCCATTGTAGAGGCTTTGGTTAGTGCACAGAGAACCAAGGTGACAAAAGTAAAGAACAAATTAACCAAGAATGAATGGACAGAAGAAATATGGAGTGATTTAAACAAGAAGATATACTCTTTATATACAGATGAATTAACAAAGTTTAAAACACAGGGAAATTATTTGACGAAGACAGTAACTTCGTCAGACAACACTGTTGCAACAGCTACTGCAACTAGTGCGGCAAGTAATGGTTCCCATACGCTTAAGGTGAATAGCTTGGCGGCTTCACAAAGTATTACAAGTGCCCAGATAGATGCGGCATCCACAAGTACAAGATTAACAAGCTTGGGAATGGCAGTGGGGACTGTAATTAACATAAGAGGGAATGATGGAAAGGCCAAAGAATTAGAGGTAACTTCATCTACTACAATTGCTGATTTTACCACAGCATGTAAGAATGCAGGATTGAATGCCAGCTTTGATACAAAACAGAAGAGATTTTTTATAAGTTCCAAAGAAAGTGGAGAGGATTCAGGATTTAGTATTACCACACAGACAGGTGAGTTAGGCTTAACAGGAACAAAGTTAGATAGTATTGTGTCAAAAGCGGGAGAGACTGCATTAAATAACGCAATTAAGCAGATAAAAGAAGCGGACATAGAGAAGCTTAAGACCTTGAGTGATGGTGATGATACTACAGAATTGGCAGAAGAGGATGCGAAGCTACAAGAAGCATATAATCAACTTCGAGATGCCATGGGAGAAGATGTGCTCAATGGATATCTAAATACCTATATCTCAGAAAAGGAAGATGCTAACAATGCTGTAGAAGGTGCAGATCCTGATTCTGCATGGAGAAGTTTTGAGACAGCAGCGAAGGCAGAGGTGGATGATACTGTATTCACAGATATTACTACCCAGGCCACAGCTTATCTGACTACGCTAAAAGGAGCCACTGCACAGCAGATACAAGCTTTGAATGGCGAAACCGTGTACGATGCAGATGGGAATGAAGTTACGGTAACCATTCCTACTGACTTACAGGAAGCATACGATTATCTTTTGAAAAATACAGAGGATAAAGATACATTCAAAGAATCTATACAAAGCTATGTAGAAAGCAAAGAATACATGGATGCAAATCCTGGAGTTACCGATCAACTTGCTTTACTAGGATTACAGAATATTACCAGTGATATGGCAACTGGAGTTTATGGTGGTATGAGCTTTGTGAAAGCATCTAACGCGGAGATTGTGTTAGATGGTGCAACATTGACAGATACATCCAATGATTTTAGTGTGAATGGATTGACCATTAATCTAAAGAACACAACAGAAGGAAAACAGATAACTCTCAGTGCCAGTACAGATACAGATGCAGTTTACAAAATGGTCAAAGGTTTTGTGAACAAATATAACGAGATTTTAGAGGAATTAAATAAGTTATATAATGCAGATTCTGCCAAAGGTTATGATCCTTTAACAGACGAAGAAAAAGAAGCAATGACAGAGGATCAGATAGAGAAGTGGGAGAAAAAGATTAAAGATTCCTTGCTACGTAGGGATGGCACCTTAGATGGAATTGTTACTGCAATGCGTTCATCTTTGTTGACAACAACAAAAATAGATGGCAAAGCGTATTCTTTAGGAAGCTTTGGTATACAAACCTCTAGTGATTATACAGAAAAAGGTTTGTTACATATCATGGGTGACGAGGATGATGAAACCTATTCTGCAGAGACCAATAAGTTAAGAGCAGCATTAGAATCTGATCCGGATGCAGTAATGAAGACGTTGGCAGAAGCAGGACAGTCATTATACGAAGCGCTTACAGAAAAGATGGAACGTACTTCATTAAGTAGTGCGTTGACATTTTATAATGATAAGAAGATGGAAACTGAAAGAAAAGATTATAAGAAACAGATTTCTGAATTAGAAGAGAAGTTGGCTGATTTGGAAGACCGTTATTATAAGAGATTCACTGCAATGGAGAAGGCTATGGCTGAGATGCAGTCACAGACAAGTGCCATATCTTCATTTATGGGTTACTAAGAATAGAAAAATGGAGTGTAAGATAAGAAACAAGAGAATCTTGTTTGTATATAAGGAGGTATTATTATGGCTTTTACAGCAGCGGCGGCTAACGCATATCAGGGAACAAAGATTAAAACAGCTTCACCAGCAGAGTTAACATTGATGTTATATGACGGTTCAATTAAATTCTGCAATATGGCAAGAAGTGCATTAGAGAAAAATGATTATGAGAACACCAATAAATATATACAGAAAGCTAGAAAAATCATTGTAGAGTTTAGAAACAATTTAGATTTTAACTATCCGGTAGCACAGGATTTTGATAGGGTATATGAGTATATTTATTACACATTGGTAGATGCTAATGTAAAGAAGGATATCACTTTACTAGATGAAGCCTTAGGACGTATTAAGGAAATGCGTGAAACATGGATAGAGGTTATGGAAAAAGTAAAAAATGCAGGTTAATTGAGGAGGAACGTAACAGTTCAGCTTAGGTGCTGTATTGTTACAGCTCCCTGCAAGCTATACATGCAAATTGCAGGGAGCCGCTTCTTTTTTACACATTCTTACGGTCTTGCGCAGCAAGATGCGCAGACCTACCTAAACTGTTATGGAGGAACCTTCCTGTTCTTATTAGGAAAGAATGGGGAGGTTTTCTTGCTTTATAGGAAAGTTCGTCCTATAAAGCAAAAAACGCCCCGCAAGGATGCGCACGAATTTGTTTGGAAGATGTACTGCGTACCAAATTCGGCGCGGCAAAGCGTGCAAGCACATTGGGAAAGTGTAATGTCGCGGAGCGTG
>JAFQAU010000040.1 GCA_017399885.1 Lachnospiraceae bacterium | reverse complement strand
AGTATAGGCGAGGTATCGTCAGCCACTATACAAAAATACATAGAAAACCAAGGATAACAGCTACAATTCACAAGGCTCCTCCCACCACCTAAAGGTAGTGGGTTTCTGCCTACGAAAAACGAAAGGATTTTAATTATGAATACCACTACATATCAAGTACTTTTGATATGAATTCTAATTCAGTTTGAACCATTTTATATGGTTTATACTCACCAAATGTATCCATGTCAGTTAGAGTTAGTATTTGTACATCTTTACCCAATGTTTTCAACCCAAGATATGATACTAATGCAGCTAATGTTTTACCTCGTTCTGTCTCGTAAGCAATGCATCCCGGTTGATTATGTTTTTTTGCGATTAAATAACACATAATTTTTCCATCTCCTCTCTAAACTGGTCTTCTGATTGAATTAATCCTTGTTCATTCACTTGTTTTGTATAGGCTGCATCTTCATAAAAATCAGGCTGAGATGATACAAACTCTATAATATCAGAGGTTGTGAGGTCTTTAATTTTTTTGATGAAATCTGTTAATACTACCAAACGAGATTTCTTTTTTTTAGCATAATGTAACATCGCTACTACAAAATCGTAATAAGACCCTTGTACATCGTTTAGTAATTTTTGTTAATTCTTCCATGCGCTCTCCTCCTATTCTTCCAAACAAATACGCATTAGCCTTTTTTAAAGGCTACTTTTTATTTTGCCGAATAACACTAATATCTTTTTCATCACATTCTATAAGCCGCATAAATTCAGCTTCTGACATATTAGCCCTTTTAGATGCATCGCTTATACTTAATAAACCATCTTTCACAAAACAGACTATCATTTCCATTTTGCCTTCAGCTATGCCTTCAGCTTTACCTTCAGCTTTGCCTTTTTGATAGATGGCGTCGCCTAATCCATGCATTTTATCAACCCCTTCCATAACTTCCGCATCATCTTTGATATCTACATACAAGTTCCTTTTACCTTTTATCGCACCAATTTGTTTTCCATTAAGCTTTGCATTTTGAATCCCTTCCTTTTCTATCTGGATAAAAGCTAATTTAATCTGCTCTTCTGGTGAACTGCCACGAAGTTAAAGTATACAACTCGTCCCTTTAATGTGTAATACTTTGTATTATTTTTTTATATACATTTACCACATGCTTTCGCAACGTGCATTATCATGACATCTACCACCGGCACTATTCATACTCTGTTGAATGCCATATTTTTTTATTGCTTTACGATATAGTTTGCTGGTATACTGTGTTCCTCTGTCAGAATGCAGGATACTTCCACGGATATCCGGATATGCCTTGTATGCATTTTCCAGCGTCCTTTCACACAGGGTTGCTTTCATATTGGTATCCATTGCCAGACCAAGAACTGTAAGATCAAAGCAATCAAATATTGCTGATATATAAAGTTTACCATCTAAAGTCTTGATTTCTGTCACATCAGTGATGCATTTTTCTAGTGGCTTATTTGCTCTAAAATTTCTTTTTATTAAATCATCTGATTTTCTTGCTTCTTTATCTGCCTTTGTAATGCCATTTGGTTTACGCTTTGGTCTATGGCTAATTCCTATTTCTTCCATAACACGATAAACGGTACGTTCACTAGGAATTTTTAGCCCCTTCGGTTGTTTTAATTGTAATGCCTGATGCATACGGATTCTTCCATAAGTGTCATTACATTCATCTTCAGCACAGATATCTATCATTGCATCTGCAAGTGCTTGATATTTCCATGGAAGGTCTTTTGTTTTTAAATAGTGATAGAATCCCTGTCTTGTAACACCTAAAACCTTGCAGTAAAATGCAATTTTTCCTTTATTTTTGCCGTTTTCTGTTTTGATAGCAATAAACATTAGTCTTTGTTTCTTACTGACTTCCGACGGCTGGCTGCGAAAAAAGCACTGGCTTCCTCTAAAAATTCGTTCTCTTCTTTAAGACGACGAATTTCCTTATCTTGTTCTCTGACACGTTTTCTAAGTTCAATTAGCTCTTCATTAAGAGTTAACGCATTATTTGGAGTATGCGCAGCTTCTTTTGCTACCAAACGTCCTTCTTTAAAGGCTTTTATCCAAGCATAAATAGTACCTGAAGGAATTCCTAATTCAGCAGCAGCTTTGTGACCACCTATTTCTTGCGCAAGCTTAACTGCCTGTGATTTAAACTCTTGATCATATGATTTTGTAATTCTTTTTT
>JAFQAU010000039.1 GCA_017399885.1 Lachnospiraceae bacterium | reverse complement strand
GAGACAGAGAAACCGGAAGAGACAGAGAAACCGGAAGAGACAGAGAAACCGGAAGAGACAGAGAAACCGGAAGAGACAGAGAAACCGGAAGAGACAAAGAAACCGGAAGAGACAAAGAAACCGGAAGAGACAAAGAAACCGGAAGAAACAAAGAAACCGGAAGAAACACCAAACATTTCCGTTGGGAAGATAAATGAGATTACATATAGTGCAGTTGCAAAAAATATAATAAAAATTATGTGGAAGGAAGTAAAAGGTGTAGATGGTTACAATATATACAGATATAATGGCAAGAAGGATATTCTCATTGGGAATGTTGACAACAAAGTAGCAGAATACCAAATAGAAAAATTAAAAGGAAGTAAAGGAAAAAGCTTGCAGCCTGCCACGAAATATACATTTAAAGTGGAAGCATATAAAAACATATCTGGTAAAAAGTATTATGGAGAAAGAGTAAAGATAGAAACTTATACAAAGCCAGATGTAGTAAAAATAAAAAAGGTGGAAAGAATATCTAATAAAAAGGCAAAAATACAATGGAAAAAGGTCGATAAGGCAACAGGATATGTTGTATATTATGCAGAAGATAAGAATGGGGTTTACCGTGCAAAAACCGTAGAAGGAAAAGGGAAAAACTCTTGTATAATAAAAGGATTAAAGAAGGAAAAAATCTATTATATAAGAGTGTGTGCATATAAAAAGCATGGCGGAAATACCTGGTATGGTAATTACTATAAAACAAAAAAGATTCCAAAGAAATAATTAAGCATTAAGAAAGGTTTTTGTATGTAAATGAAATATAATAAAATAAAAAAAGGTATATTTTTAAGTCGGCCAAATCGTTTTATTGCTAATGTTTTAATAAATGGAAAAGAAGAAGTATGTCATGTGAAAAATACAGGAAGATGCAGGGAATTGTTAGTAGAGGGAGCAGAGGTTGTTCTAGAAGATTGTAAGCATAATCCTAATAGAAAAACAAGATATGATTTAATTGCAGTATATAAAGGTGAAAGATTGGTAAATATGGATAGCCAGGCACCAAACAAAGTTGTGCATGAGTATTTACAAAAGCTTTTTAGCGATTTGGTTGTTGTGCGACCGGAAAGAAAATACAAGAATTCTAGATTTGACTTTTATGTGGAAACAAAAAAAGATAAGATATTTATAGAGGTAAAGGGAGTGACTTTAGAACAAAATGAAGTTGTACGCTTTCCAGATGCACCTACCACTCGAGGGACAAAGCATATAAAAGAACTGATAGAATGTGTGAATGATGGATATAAAGCATGTATAATTTTTGTAATACAAATGGAAGGTGTAAAATACTTTTCACCAAATTGGGAGACAGACCCTAAGTTTACATGCGAACTTCGTCAGGCCCAAAAGAGAGGGGTAGAGATTATCTGTTTAGACTGTTTGGTTCAGCCAGACAGCTTGAGTATCAATGGTTTGGTAGGTTATCGTTTGGATTAGAGATATAAAGCTCATTGAAAAAAAATAGGAATTTCATTGACAAAAAAAATAAAAAATATTATAGTAAGATATAAGTTTGAAAAATGTGGAGATGAAGAGGAGTACATACATAACCTTTTCAGAGAGAATCATAAATAGCATATCTTCATGCAAGAGATTTTGTTTTAACTACTTTTGTATCAGTGTAACAAGGATATGCTTTGCTGGAATATGATTTAAAGAAGTGTGTATGGAAGGTAGCTTCGGAACAGTATTTGCAAAAGGTTTTAAGCCAAGTAGTGAGTAACGGGTGGCTTCGTTAATGGCTAAGAGTATGACAGCAAAGATGGATTTTTTGGTTGATAGATATAATCTGTTACTGTTTAAAATAAAGGTGGTACCACGGTTCTTCGTCCTTTTTGAGGATGAAGAGCCTTTTTCTTTGTTCAAAAAACAAAATAGAGAATTGTGTCAAAAAAATATATTGCGGTACATACTTGTTTATGTGTGTTCTTTGTAGTAAGGAACATAAAAAAGCAAAATCAAAAATTTTGCTAAATAAATAATAAAAAAGGAAGATGATTATGGCAAAAGAATTAGAGAAAACATATAATCCTCAAGAAATTGAAGGAAGATTATATGAAAAATGGTTGGAAAAAAAGTATTTTCATGCAGAAGTAGATAGAAGTAAGGAGCCTTTTACTATTGTGATTCCACCTCCTAACATTACTGGAAAGTTGCATATGGGACATGCTTTGGACAATACCATGCAGGATATATTGATTCGCTTTAAAAGAATGCAAGGGTATAATGCACTATGGATGCCTGGAACCGATCATGCAAGTATTGCAACAGAAGTAAAGGTTATTGATCAATTAAAAAAAGAGGGTATTGATAAAGAGGAGCTTGGAAGAGAAGGATTTTTAAAAAGAGCTTGGGAATGGAAAGAAGAGTATGGTGGAACAATTATCAGCCAGTTAAAGAAAATGGGTTCATCTTGTGATTGGGAGAGAGAGAGATTTACATTGGATGAAGGTTGTTCTAAGGCTGTTGAGGAAGTTTTTATAAAATTACACGAAAAAGGATTAATATACAAAGGATCAAGAATTATCAACTGGTGTCCAGTGTGTCAGACTTCTATTTCTGATGCAGAGGTGGAGCATGAAGAGCAAGCAGGACATTTTTGGCATATTAAATATCCTATTGCCGGAGAAGAAGGACGTTTTGTTGAAATAGCTACTACAAGACCAGAAACATTATTGGGAGACACAGCTGTAGCAGTTCATCCGGATGATGAAAGGTATCAGGATATTATTGGAAAAACCGTAATTCTTCCACTTGTAAATAAAGAAATACCTGTAGTTGCTGATTCCTATGTAGATAAAGAATTTGGAACAGGTGTTGTAAAAATAACACCAGCGCATGATCCTAATGATTTTGAAGTAGGAAAGAGACATAACTTAGAAGAAATTACAGTAATGAATGATGATGCCACTATTAATGAAAAAGGTGGAAAATATGCTGGTTTAGATCGTTATGAAGCCAGAAAACAAATGGTAAATGACTTAGATGAATTAGGTTTGTTAGTAAAAGTTGAAGATCATGTACACAATGTTGGTACACATGATAGATGTAAAACAACAGTTGAACCTATGATAAAGCAACAATGGTTTGTAAAAATGGAAGAACTTGCAAAGCCGGCTATTGAAGCTTTGAAAAAGAAAGAATTAAGATTTGTGCCAGAGCGTTTTGATAAGACCTATTTGCACTGGCTGGAAAATATTAGAGATTGGTGTATTTCCAGACAGCTTTGGTGGGGACATCGTATTCCTGCATACTACTGTGATTCGTGTGGAGAAATAATGGTTGCAAGAGAATCTGAGAAACCGTGTACATGTTCAAAATGTGGAAGTAGTAAAATAACACAGGATCAAGATACCTTAGATACTTGGTTTAGTTCTGCACTTTGGCCATTCTCGACACTTGGATGGCCGGATAAAACAGAGGAATTGGATTATTTTTACCCAACTAATGTATTAGTAACCGGTTATGATATTATTTTCTTCTGGGTAATTCGAATGGTATTCTCAGGATTAGAGCACACAGGGAAAACTCCATTTGATACAGTATTAATTCACGGGTTAGTAAGAGATTCTCAGGGAAGAAAAATGAGTAAATCTCTTGGAAATGGAATAGATCCATTAGAAATTATAGAACAGTATGGTGCGGATGCATTACGTTTGACCTTAATAACAGGAAATGCCCCAGGAAATGATATGCGTTTCTATATGGAACGTGTAGAAGCTAGCCGTAATTTTGCAAATAAAGTTTGGAATGCATCAAGATTTATTATGATGAACCTAGAAAAGAGTAC
Source organism: Lachnospiraceae bacterium (assembly GCA_017399885.1). GTDB lineage: Bacteria > Bacillota > Clostridia > Lachnospirales > Lachnospiraceae > CAG-411. The sequence goes on along the minus strand of JAFQAU010000039.1, from coordinate 4,772 downwards.
GGGATTAGAAAATGTAACATTAGATAAGCTTACACAAGCTGATAAGTGGATTCTTTCCAAGGTAAATGCGTTAACAAAGGATGTAACAGACAATATGGAAAGCTATGAATTAGGTATTGCTGTACAGAAAATATATGACTTTATTTGGGAAGAATTCTGTGATTGGTATATTGAAATGGTAAAGCCAAGACTTTACAGCGATACAGACGAAACAAAGGCTTCAGCTTTATGGACATTAAAAACAGTTTTAATTCAATCCTTGAAATTGTTGCATCCATATATGCCATTTATTACAGAAGAAATATTCTGTACCTTACAGGAAGCATTGGGAGAATGCGAGGAGGATTCAATTATGATTTCTACTTGGCCGGTATGGAAAGCAGAATGGAATTTTGCTAACGATGAACAGGCGGTTGAAATTATTAAAGCAGCCGTAAAGGGAATACGAAATGTAAGAGCTGAAATGAACGTTCCACCTAGTAAGAAGGCAATGGTAATAGTGGTTTCAGAAGATGAGAATATAAGAAAGATTTTTGATACTAGCAAATTGTTCTTCGCTACACTTGGATATGCCAATGAAGTAGAAATAAAGTCAGACAAGGCAGGGCTTGCTGAAGACGTAGTTTCTACAGTAATTCCGGGAGCTACAATATATATGCCATTTGCGGAATTAGTAGACGTTGAAAAAGAGATAGAACGTCTTGAAAAAGAGGAACAACGTCTTATTGGGGAATTGAAACGAGTAAATGGAATGTTGAATAATGAAAAATTCATTAGCAAGGCTCCGGAAGCAAAAATTAATGAAGAAAAAGAAAAATTAGAGAAGTATACCAATATGATGAATCAGGTACAAGAAAGATTGCAACAATTAAGGTAGCTGATAGGATACTTATATTTTTTGCTTTATAGGAAAGTTTGTCCTATAAAGCAAAAAACGATCTGCGAGGATGCGCACGAATTGGTATGAAAGATGTACAGTGTATCTAATTGGTTGCGACTAAGCCATGCAAGCACGTGAGAAAATGTAGTGTTGCTAGTGTGCTTGTCCACTTTGTTCCAATTATAGTAAAGGGCGACGATACTGTTGCCCTTTTGCTTTTGGTACAACAAAATAATATTAAGTATTGCTATAAATGGTAGATGGAGAATGGCAACAATATTAATGATACTGTAGTACACAGGAATATGTTTTGTTCTAATTGCATAAAAAGGAGAAAAATGGTATAATAAAATAAGCTATTTTGTCTGAATTTATAGGAATTATAAGATGGAAGGTGGACTGGGAGACGGGACGGACATATGGGAGAGTGAGAATAGAAATAAAGCATATTTAAGGAGGGGGTTTATAATGAGTGAACAGGAAGAAAAATTGATACAGGTAAGGGTTAGTTCGGATGGATTGGCAGCCTATGTTAAAGTTTCTCCTAATAAAGGGCAAATGATTACTTATGAAGATATTAAGGCCGAATTAGAAGCAAATCAAGTAGTGTATGGAATAGACGAAGAAATTATTCGTGAAATTATAAATGAAAAAAGATATTTTATAGAAGTACAGGTGGCTTCAGGTGAAGAACCAGAAGATGGAAAAGACGGTTACTATGAATATTTATTTGATGTTGATGTGGATTTGAAACCTAAGATTTTAAAAGATGGCTCTGTAGATTATAAGAGTATGGGTGAAGTTCCGGTAGTACAGGAAAATCAGGAGTTGGTAAGATATCATAGATCTACATCTCCTATTAATGGAATGAATGTGAGAGGAGAAGAAATTGTAGGAAAAAAAGGAAAGGACCTTATGGTATTAAAGGGAAAAGGTTTTCTTTTGTCAGAAGATAAGACCCTATATAGAGCAGCATTAATAGGAAAGGCAGTAGCTAAAAATGGTTCTTTAGTGGTAACAAATGTCCTAGAGATTGATGGGGATGTTTCTATTTCTACAGGTGGTGTGAACTTTGCCGGAGATGTCATAATACGAGGTAATGTGTTGGCAGGAACAGAGGTGAGAGCCCATGGAAGTATAGAAGTAAATGGTTGTGTTGAGGCTGCAACATTAGTAGCAGGAAAGAATGTTTTGCTGAAAAATGGAATGCAGGGGAATGGAAAAGGTTCAATTTGTGCCGGAAAAGATGTTTCAGGGAAGTTCTTTGAGCAGGTAAATATTAAAGCTAAGGGAAATGTGTCAGCAAATGCAATTATGAATTGTGATATTACATGCGAGGATGCCATAAGTGTATCAGGAAGATTTGGAATTATCGTTGGTGGTCGTGTAACAGCTATGAGGGAGATTGAGGCAACGTTAATTGGAAATATGAATGAGACGAAGACTGTTTTAGAAGTTGGAACCAGAGAAGATCTATACACAAAGATGCATCATCTTGAACAAGAATGTAAAGAAATTATAGCTGAATTAACAAAGTATGCAAATAATTTGGAAAAAATAGAACGAAAGATAAAAGAGAATGGTACTTCTAAAGAGATGCAGGAAGTGAAGATGAATGTTATGCGTTCAAAGATTGAAAAAGAAGCAAAGCTTTCTGATTTAGAGAAACAAAAGGAAAAAGTAATAGAAGATATAGGAAAAACCAGTAATGCACGTGTAATAGTTTTAAAATCCATTTATCCTGGAACAAGGCTAATAATCAATGGGGTAACAGAAAATATAAAAACCGAAAACTATAACAGCACCTATCAAAGAAAAGGAGTTGAGATTGGCTTTACCCCAAATATCTAGAAAAATTTTAATAACAGTATAAATCGGAGAATCAGTTATGTATATAATTAAATGGTGCATACTATAGGTGAAACTGTTGCATTTTATGGTCATATATCCACGAGAAAAGTCAAAATAAAAAGAAAGAAAACTATTGACTTTTAGGTATATGAAACATTATCATGTAATTAGTGTGTTTTAAAGTAAAGAGTTAAGCCGCACGTAAGAGCAAGTTGATTATGTGGGGCTTGAGTTATGTAAAAATATATTATTGAATGGAAGGTTGGTACAAGTTATGATAGATTTTGAAGAGGAATTAAAGAAATTTCAACCTAGTTTAGAAGTAGAGCAAGTGGAAGACGCCATTTTTAAAGGAAATTCTGTAGATATAACAGAGTTGGTATGTGAATTAACCAAAAGAAATAGAAAAGAAAATTAGATAAAGAACGAGGAATGATTATGTATTGTCCAAAATGTGGAGCGTATTTGTCGTTTAAGAATAAACGTTGTGATAGATGTAACGAAGATTTGAAGAGCTATAAAAAAATATGTAGTTTATCAAATCAATATTATAATGATGGTTTAAGGAAGGCTCGTGTAAGAGACTTGTCGGGTGCCATTGTATCCTTGCGTAGTAGTTTACAGATAGATAAAAAAAATACAAAAGCAAGAAATTTATTAGGGTTAGTATATTATGAAATAGGGGAAGTTGTGCTTGCACTTAGTGAGTGGGTTTTAAGTAAAAATTATCAAGAAAAGGATAATGAAGCAGATTACTATATGAATTTAGTGCAGGACAATCCAACTAAATTGCATCAATTAAATCAAAATGTAAAAAAATACAATTATGCCTTGGCTCAGAGTAAAATAGGAAATTTAGATGTTGCAGTAGTGCAATTAAAGAAAGTTATTGCCAGCCAACCAAAGTATTTATCAGCGTTGCATTTATTGGCATTAATATATATTGAATTAGAAGAAAAAGAAAAAGCAGTCAAATGTCTTAGAAAAGCACAAAAGATTGATATAAACAATACAAAGACATTGTATTACTTAAGTTGTCTGGGAATTAATCCTACTGTAGTACGAGTGGATAAAGAGATAAAAAAGAGTATATCTAAGGAAAAGCATTTAAAAGCTTTAGAGGATAATACAGGTGAACAGCAATTCTTTTCTCCAGATCCAGTAATTAGAGATGGAAAGATTGATAAATGGTCTATTTTATATTTACTTATTGGATTAGTAGTAGGTGTTTTAACTGTTTTTTTCCTAGTTGTGCCAACTATGAAAAAGTCTATTATTTCTGATTATAATAGTCAAGCGGTAAGTATGGGAGAAGAACAGACAAGAATGGCATCGGAAATCTTGACTTTAGAGGATGATAAAGCGCAATTGGAAGGTACCATAGATGAATTAAATAAAAAGATTAAAAAAATGCAGGATGAAGCAGTGGATGAATCCTTATATGAAGAGGTCTTTCAAGGTATTTTCAAGTATATTGAAGGGGAAAAAGAAGAAGCTGCAGAAATTCTAATTCAGATTGATATAAGTAAGATACAAGGAAATGCTGTCAAAGAATTATACAATCTAATTAAAGAGGATACATTTGAAAATATGTCAGCTAAGATGTATAAGGAAGGAAGTAATTACTATAATCTGGGAAATTATGATGGAGCAGTTAAGGCTTTGAAGAAAGCATTGAAATATAATAAAGATAATGTAAATGCTATGTATTTCCTAGGAAGAAGCTACCAAAGATTAGAGGACACGGAAAATGCGAAGAAGTATTATCGTAAAATAATTAACGATTATCCTAATGATGTCAGAGTAAGTGAAGCAACACGAAGATTAGAAGAGTTAGAGGAATAATAAAGATACGAAGGAAAACAATTGTCTTAAACTAGATAGTTGTTTTCTTTTTTTACTTTATAGGAAAGTTCGTCCTATAAAGCAAAAAACGCCCCGCAAGGATGCGCACGAATTTGTTTGGAAGATGTACTGCGTACCAAATTCGGCGCGGCAAAGCGTGCAAGCACATTGGGAAAGTGTAATGTCGCGGAGCGTG
>JAFQAU010000038.1 GCA_017399885.1 Lachnospiraceae bacterium | reverse complement strand
TCATTCCTGTATTTTACTATGATAGGTTGTCCACCTCTTAGGCGTATTTCTTGCAATAATCTATACTCAATTTCACTATTTTGAAACAATTTACGAATTCTCATTGGCAATACTTTTATAACTTGATTCTTTTTATCCACTCTGCTTCACCCCTCCTCCTAATTTAATTATATTGCCTTCATTAACGTATTATTCCAATGAAATAAATGAATTATTTATAACAGTTCAGCCTAGGGGCTGACCTGTTTCAATTATTTATTTTCTATTTTCCTCTTATCTTGCAATAAAAAGAAAAATATATTATTCTTTTTTATAGTAAAGGCTTGTCCTATAAAAAATTTAAACAGAAATGAGGATTTTTATGAAAAAGAATATTACCGGTCATACAACTTTAACAGCACTCTTAGGAAGTCCTGTATCTCATAGTATTTCCCCCATGATGCATAACGAGGCATTTCTTCAACTTGGATTAGATTTTGCCTATCTGGCCTTCGATGTAGATTTGAATCACCTAAAAAGTGCAGTTGATGGATTAAAAACCCTAGGTTGCAGAGGTTTCAACTGTACAATGCCACACAAAACATTAGTCTGCGAATATGTGGATGAACTTTCTGAAGCTGCTAAAATGATTGGAGCAGTAAATACTGTTGTAAACGATAATGGCAAATTAATTGGTTATAATACAGATGGAATTGGATATATGCAATCAGTAAAATCAGCAGGATTTGATATTATAGGAAAAAACATGACTTTACTTGGTACAGGTGGAGCTTCTACTGCTATCTGTGTACAAGCTGCTCTAGACGGTGTTTCTCAAATTAATATCTTTAATCGAAAGGGAAAATCATTTGATAAGGCGAAAAATTTAGTGGATCGTATTAACCAAAAGACAAATTGCAAAGTCAGCCTTTATGATTTGGCTGATACCACTACTTTACAATCCAGTTTAAAGAATAGCCATATTTTGACAAATGGTACTTCTGTAGGTATGGCACCTAACATAAACGAAAGCATTATTACTGATAAAACAATGCTTCATGAAACTTTAATTGTTTCTGATGTAATTTATAATCCTGAGGAAACTCTACTTTTACGTCTTGCTAAAGAATCCGGTTGTCATACAATGAACGGCCTTTATATGTTATTATATCAAGGTGCCGAAGCATTTAAACTATGGACAAATCAAGAAATGCCCGTTGAGCTAATTAAGAAAAAATATTTTGATCGTTAATTGTTATTCTGTGTAATAGACGCACCAAGTGAGAGGTTCTGTTACACTGTATATTCATCGTAACAGTTTGGCCCTCGGCTAAGCTGTTACATTTGAGTAGGGAAACCGCCCTCAATATACCTACAGTTAATAAATATCCTATATTGATATAGGGGAACACCAAAATGTATTCCCCTACCTAAACATTCCATTTATTCATTTTTCGTAAACATCATAAGAAAACCAATTAATAAAAAAAGCGAACACATTAAAAGCGCCATTTCATGAAACTTTTCTATTGCTATATTTCCTATTATTGCCCCTACTATAAACGCAAATATAATTCCAAGATATAAGAGGCACTTTTTTATGGATTCCTTCTTTTTTTTACCAATAAAATCACAAAAATGTTGTGTAGCACTTCTTAAATTTCCTATACACATAGTTGTTGCAATCGCATTTCCATATATTTTACGAAAACTTTCTACTTGAATCCCACATCCTAAAGATATAAGACTATTGGCTAGCAAATTCATACGCTGAGGAATAAAGCAAACTCCTGCCAATACTAAGGCTTCAAAGAAAATCGCTATTTGTCTCCAATGGAACCAAGTTCCATCTTTTGCTCTCATTCTTATAAAATCTGCCAACATAATTCCCAGTGTAAATGCCAGTACAGGACATAAATAATAACATGCATTTTTCCAATTTCTTTCTGCAATATTTATTCCCAACAATAACATATTTCCTGTCTGCGCATTTGCAAATACCTGTCCTCTACAAATATAAGAATACGCATCCATAAAACCTCCAGCCACTGCAAGAACTATTCCTAATTTAATAGATTCTGAAGCTTGCCTACAACCTCTCACTTTAATCTTCCTCCATAATAGATTGAATTAAGAGAACTTTCTAATTTTAAGATAAATCCCTCTATCATCTGCAATTTTCTGACATGCTGCTATTTCTTCTTTTGAAAGCACATCCACAATAGAAAGCTGTGTATGTTTGAAGCTTTTTTTTGCAAGTTCCGCAAATTCCAAAAGAGCAGGGTATGCATTTTCAAATTGTGGTCTTGTAATTTCCTGATATTTTTCTGCTGTTGCAGCATTTAAGCTTATGGATACTGTATCAATTACCTTTGCAAGTTCTGGAATTACATTCCTTTTATGATATAAATTTGCTAATCCATTTGTATTCAGCCTTATTCGCATACCATATTTTTCCTTAGCATATGCTGCAGTTTCCAATAAATTCTCAAGTGCACAAGTAGGTTCCCCATAACCACAAAATACTAATTCTTCATACTGACTAAAGTCAACTTTATCCATTTCCTGTTTTATTTCATCCAAAGTTGGTTCCCCATTTAACCATAAATAATTGTTCTCTCCTACTCCATCCTTCAATGTGCGAACACAAAACTGACAACTACAATCACAACGATTTGTAATATTGGCATATAATTGATTTTTATAATTGTAAAAAATATCGGCCATAATACTCTCCTTTTTTTATCTATAAATTGTACCTTTTGTAACATAACAAATCAGCCCTTGGCTAGACTGCTACAATCGAAATAGCTTTTGTTTTACCTGTGACTTGTCTAAAGCAATTCCAAATAAAATGAAGAAAATAGCACTTCCACCTGATTGAACAAGGCTCCCCCACATAGAAACCAAAAGTGCAGATATTGTTCCTTGCACAGAATCTAACAATGCTGTCCATGTACCAAAAATCAAATATTCAGCAAGAAAATAACCAATTCCTGAAATAAAAAATGCAATAACTGTGGCAACCACATTCCATATATTTATAATTTTTTTTGATTTATTGGTAAAGGGAAGTACAATTAACATTTTTATAATAATGGTTGCTGGGGCCCACATAGGCGCTGTGAGTAAATCTGCCATTCCGCCACCAATAGCAGCTGCAATAAATGCATAAGGTCTTGGCAATAAAACAGCCGCCAAATAAATCAGCGAATCGCCAAAATGTATATATCCCCCATTGGTTCCAACAGGAATATGGCATATATATGCAGTCATTATTGTTATCAACGCTGCCATCATTCCAGTTGCTGTAATATGCTTGATTTTTTCACTTCTTATTTTTAGTGCTTCTCCTGTTTCCATTTGCATTCCTCCTACAAAAAGAACCCTTGTTATTACATGCAAGTATTCTTTTTCTTTTTTATTTATATGATACATACAATGTTTCCAAACATTCTTCTGTAAACTTCTAAAGTCTTCTATTGATTTGTTGTTTACGAAAGTATCATAATAACTTCTTTAAATATTTCTCAAAATAGACACCATGATTAGATGCAATTTTTTCCTTGGACGCATCCTCTATTGCCTCCTGTAAAAAATCTGTTGCTTTTTTTATTGCTTCTTGAATAGATAAGCCATTTACCATAGAACCACAGATAACCGAAGCAAACAAATCTCCAGTTCCTGAAAATCCCATTCCTGTATATGGCGTTTCCAGATAAAAAGTTTCTTCATGAGAAACTGCCAGATTCCCTACATATTCCTGTCCATTTTCTTCCCGTATAATTCCGGTCACAATGATGATTTGCTTTTTTAATGCCCTTTTCAGAAGTCTTTTGCAAACATTCTCCAATCTTTGTAAATAATCCTGTTTTTGCTGATGACGTATAATCTCTGCATAATCCTCGTCTGCAAGTAAACATAATTCGGTTAAATTAGGGGTAATAACATCCGCCCTTAAAATCAGCTCCTTCATACCATCTAAAAGCTCTTGGGTAAAAATCCGTATCTTTCTTCCGTGGTCTCCCATAACCGGATCTACTAGATACATGGTATCCTCTCCTTGAAACGTATCAAAAAAACGAAGCACCTTTTTTATTTGCAAAGGACTTGCTAAATAGCCAGAATATATGCCATCAAAGGTTACGTTCATTTCTTTCCATTCATCTGTAATATAATCCATGCGATCTGTGAAATCATCACAATAATAATTGGGAAATCCCGTTTGGGCAGATAAAATAGCAGTAGGTATTGGACATGCTTGTATACCTAGAACAGAAATTACTGGAATTGCAGCTGTAAGCGAACATCTTCCAAAACCCGATAAATCATGAATCAATGCAATTTTTTTCACATTTACCTCCCATACATACAAAAACATATATTGTATCTTTTAATAAATTGGTAACTGTTCAGTTATGCACAGGTGCTAGCTAAGTATTATTTCTACTAGATCTAACTGCACCTACCTGAACTGTTACATCTAATTTACACGTCAAACAATTGTCGGCAAATTAATACTTTTTTCACGTGAAATTATACTCTAACTTTTTCCTATTGTCCATTATATAAAGAAAATTTTTTTCAATAGAAGTTAGGAAGTGAGGGATTATGGAAACACAATCCCTCATTCACGAGGGATTTGCTCCACTTTGCGTGCCAGGTGCGTATTGCGTGCCCTTTGTAACAATCTTCCTTACGCATCTACTCTGTAAGCTATTTTACTAAAACTCGTACCTCGTTACGAAAATATGTGTGTGCACATCCTCACGGAGCATTTTTTTCTTTATAGGACGAACCCTCCTATAAAGAAAAAAGTCGCAATCCACTACATTTCCATGGATTGCGACAATATAACTGTTTACTTAAAATTAAACACGTTTTAAATATTCCCCTGTACGTGTATCAATACTAATTTTATCTCCTGTTTCTACAAATAAAGGAACATATACAGTTGCTCCAGTTTCTACTACAGCAGGCTTTGTTGCACCAGTTGCTGTATCTCCTTTAAATCCAGGCTCTGTCTCTGTAATTTCTAACTCTACGAACATTGGTGGTTCAATTGCAAATACTTCTCCATTATGAGAAAGCATCTTAACCATATCATTTTCCTTTACAAACTTCAATGAATCTCCGATTGCATCAGCTGACAAAGAGAACTGATCATAAGTTTCCACATCCATAAAGTTATATAGATCTGTATCTGCATATAAATATTGCATATCTCTCTTTTCAATATGAGCTTGTGGACATTTTTCTGTAGGTCTGAAAGTCTTTTCAACTACACCACCGTTTTTAATATTTCTTAATTTGGTACGAACAAAAGCAGCTCCCTTACCTGGTTTTACATGTTGAAACTCAATAATCTGGTAGATGCCATTATCCAACTCAATTGTTACACCATTTCTGAAATCTCCTGCTGAAATCATAAATAATCCTCCTTAATTTATCCATAACGCCCCATTTTCAACCCTACAAAACACTGTACCGGGTACGTTATATATTCTTGTATTTTCATATTTTATTACATTCTTGTATAGTTTATAATATTATACCATTTTTTTCAACTATTTTTTTCAAAAAGGTCTTTATAAAGCATAACAGTTGTTACTGTCTAGTTCCCAGCTAACTGTTATAGTTTTATAATTCAATAAGCTGTTTTGGAGACTGCGTTAGATTCTCGCATCCATTTTTTGTAACTAACACCATATCTTCAATTCTCACACCAGCAAACCCTTCCACATAGATCCCCGGTTCCACCGTTTCTATCATATTCTCTAAAATTATGCCATCCTCTTTTGGTGAAAGTCTTGGATTCTCATGAATAAAAAGTCCCACACTATGTCCAAGCCCATGTCCAAAACAATTCCCATATCCTGCTTTTTGTATTATGTCTCTTGCCACCCTATCAATCTCTTTGCCCGTGTAGCCTGCCTTTATAAAATCCAAGGCAGCCAATTGCGCCTCTAAGACAATCTGATATATTTCTTTCTGTCTTTCATTTGCCTTTCCTACCACAATTGTTCTTGTCATATCAGAACAATAACCTTCATAAATACAACCAAAATCCATGGTAATGAAATCTCCTTTTTCAATTACCTTTCTTCCTGGTATTGCATGAGGTTTAGAAGAGTTTATTCCTGACGCTACAATGGTATCAAAGCTTAAGCCTTCCGCACCAAACTCCTTCATATAGAATTCAAGATGTGCTGCCACCTGAAGTTCCGTCATTCCTGGTTTTATTATATTTAAAATCTTTTCAAATGCCATGTCACCAATCTTTTCTGCCTGTCTCATTTTATTAATTTCTTCTGGATTTTTAATAGCACGAAGCATTGAGATTTCATCTTCTAGTGGAACAAGCGAAATGTCCTTCATCTTATTTTTCCATCGTTGGTAGTCATAAACCAAAAAATCTTTTGATTCATAGCCAAGTTTCTTCACCTTTTCTTCCTCTAAGTATGGTTCAATTGCTTCCACATAGGCTCCTTTTACCTCAATAGTTTGGAAGGTATTACTCTCTTCTTTGGCCTGTACAGTATATCTGGAATCTGTAAATATAAATTGCTTTTCTTTTGTAATTAGTAAATAGCCTGTCCCCCCACAGAAACCACTTATATATCGCATATTTGCACCGTTACTTATTAAAACTCCATCTATTTCATGTTTCATCATGATATCACGTAATTGACCACATCTTTTTACTTCCTGTTCTATCATTTTCTATCAAGCCTCTCTACTCTCTATTTTCTTCATTGTAACCGTTCAGCCAAATGAATACGCTATTACCAATTGGGCAATCTTCCCATTTTAAATTTCCCAATTCTTTTCCTTTTGTACTCTTTCTTACAATCAGCCCAATAAATATAAAGCCCCATCTGAACCATTACTCTTTATTTACCAAAATATGATAATTACGAAGAATTTCCTCTGTAATTTCCTCTACGCTTTTATTGTCCACTTCTACTTGTAAATGCGCACTATATTCATAAATAGGGTTCCGATAAGATAGCATTTTTTCAACCTTTTCTTCTACATTCTCCCCTTGCAATAATGGTCTAGTCGTGTCTCCCTTTAATCTTTCTAGTATAGTTTCCTTCTTTACTCGCAAAAAAACAACAAAGCCAAGCCTTTTTAAAATTTCACCATTGCATTCCCGAAGAGGCAAACCTCCCCCTGTAGAAATTATCCCGTGATTTACTTCTGACAACATATTTTTTATTATATTGGTTTCCACATCTCGAAAAAATTCTTCTCCATTGTCAGAAAATATTTGAGAAATAGTTTTACCTTGCTGTTCTTCTATTTTCTGGTCAGTGTCTAAAAATTGGTAATTTAAACATGAGGCTAAATGTGTACCCACTGTAGTCTTTCCTGAACCCATATATCCAATTAATACTATATTTTCTTTCATAATTTTTGTACCCATTCTTTCAATCACAAGCTTATCTGTACTTGAAAGACACAAATCAAAAATTAAAGATGATTTGCAGTTTTTCCTTTCTCTCCTATTTTTTTAACCTTTTTTTATAAAAATGCAATACTATTTTTTCTAAATATCTTTTTAAAACTATCTGTATTTCCTCCTTGGGATCTATTGGTTTTACAAGAACTGTGGTTATTCCCGCCCGATTTGCTCCGTAAACATCTGTAAATATTTGATCTCCCACAAATATGGTATTTTCCCTTTTTGTTCCCATAAGCTCCATAGCACGCTGATAATTTTTTATTGATGGTTTATGTGCATTGTAAATGTATTTCGTTCCAATTTCTTTGTTGAAACGTTCCACTCGTTCTATCTGATTATTGGATAGGAGGCAACTTTTAAGGCCTATTTGTTCCAATTTATAAAATAATTTTTTTGCTTTTTCATCTGCATCTGCATTATGCATTACCAGTGTGTTATCAATATCAAAAACCACTCCTCGATACCCATTTTCGTATAAATCCTCAAAATCAATTTCGTACGTAGAATCCACATACCTATCAGGATAGAATTTTTCTAACATAGCAATTCCTCTTTTCTTTTATGTTTTTTAGAACTCTTCGTTGAATACTTCCAAAGTTCTATCTAGCATACCATTCATATAAGAGATTAAAAGTCCATAATTTAAAATTGGTTTGTTTTGTTCAGATGCCATTTCAATTCTTGCTTTCATTTCTTTCTCATTTAACATACAACCACCGCAATGTATGATAAGTTTATATGTTGATAAATCCTTTGGAAATTCATTCCCACTGGCTGTCTCAAATACGATCTGTTTTCCTGTATAATTCTGCAACCAATTAGGAATTTTTTCTGTACCTATGTCCCCGCATTGCCTATGATGACTACATCCCTCTGCCATTAAGACCTTATCTCCATCCATTAATTGTTCTATCGACTTCAGACTTTTAACCATTCTAGATAATTCCCCTTTATATCTTGCAAACAAAATAGAAAAGGATGTTAAGAAAATGTCCTTTGGAACAATTTCTTCTACTTTTTTAAATACTTGTGAATCTGTGATAACAAGCTTTGGCATTTCTGCTAATTTTTTAAATACTTTTTCAAGTTCTGTATCTCTCACTACTACGGGAATTGCACCTTTTTCCAGTATATCACGAATTGTCTGCTGTTGTGGCAAAATTAATCTTCCCTTTGGTGCTGCCTTATCTATAGGCACAACTAAAACCACCAAATCATTGGACTCAATCAAGTCACGAACAATGGGCTTTTCATCCTGCAAATTTAAAACTTTTGAAAAACTATCTTTTAGTTCCTTTATCCCCTCTTTTGTTTTTGCACTTACCCATATTCTGTTGTCTTTTTGTTCTTTTTTTTGAATTAAATCCATTTTATTGTAAATCCAAATATAGGGAATCTTTTTTCTTTGTAATTCCTTTTCTATGTTGTTTTCAATTAATAAATCTCCCGGGTTGCTTCCATCTACCACTAATAAAGCCATATCTGCCTTTCGTAATACTTCTTTTGCTTTTTCTACACGCATCTGTCCCAAACTTCCCTCATCATCCAATCCAGGGGTATCAACCAACATTACAGGACCAATTGGTGCAATCTCCATTGCTTTGTATACAGGATCTGTTGTAGTTCCCTTTGTTTCAGATACAATGGATAATTCCTGCCCACTAATTTCATTTACTAAACTGGATTTCCCTGCATTTCTTTTTCCAAACAAAGCAATATGGATTCGTTCCCCTTTTGGTGTATCGTTTAAACCCATTCCATTCCCTCCTATTTTTACTTTCTATACATCTATTACGTACGTAATCTTTCATTATTTCCCTTATATTAATTATCAATTTCAGAAAAAGCAAGTACATAATCTTGTTTGGCTATTAACTTGAACAACTCTTTTTCTAAGCTTTTTTCTCCTCTTACACTAAGTATAATTCCGATTGCTCTTCCCTCTCTTTTTATTGTATATTTTTTTTCCATGCTATAAACCTCTGCTTGTATTTCTTGCATCAAATGCATTAGTTCCTGTATATTCGAAAGCTCTTCCACCTCTACATAAATATGTATGTTTGCTTCCTTTACTACCCCAAATATATTTAACTGCCTCATTACTAAAAATAAAAATACAACACATAAAGTCCCAACAATAGCTATCTCAAAAAATCCAATGCCTACAGCAAGTCCTATACAAGCAGATACCCATAAACCGGCAGCAGTAGTCAATCCTTTTACTTCATTATTATTTTTTATAATTATAGTTCCTACCCCTAAAAAACCTATACCACTTATTACTTGTGCACCTAAACGAGTAGGATCAATATCGCCTCCATCAAAATATACCATGGCATATTGTCCCGTCATCATACACACTGCTGCTCCAAGACATACCAAAATGTGCGTTTTAAAACCTGCTGTACGGTGTCTCCACTCCCTTTCAATTCCAATCATGCCACCACAAATGATGCATATAAGAAAACGCAAGAAAAGAGAAAACATATTTAATTCCCTAAAATAATCTGGAAACCACATATTTTGCATTGTTATTCCTCCCTCATAATATATATCTTTATATTTTCGCAACGATTCAGCCTTATGGCTGTTCTATTATAATTTTTTCACCATTTATATACAATGTCCTTTTTTCATTATATTATGTTTTAAAACAACCTGCAACCTTATGAATAGCCTAGTTTTTTTAACATATAATAGTCATATCAATAATAAAATTTTATTGTTATTAATAGGCTTTAGAAAGGGTGTTTTCTCCCATATGCTATCAAAAAAAATGATTTCCGTTCTATTATTTTTTTTATTATTCTCTTTTTTTATTTTTCCGGATGTAAGCTTTCTAGGAGCAAAAAATGGACTATATTTATGGTTTCGGACAGTAATCCCTTCTCTTTTCCCTTTTCTTTTTGTTTCAGGATTTATTCTAAGATTGGGGTTAATTTCATCTTTTACACCTATGCTATCACCCATTTTTTGCAGACTTTTTGGCTGTTCCACATCTGGATGTTATCCCATTTTTATCGGATTCATATCCGGCTTTCCTATGGGTGCAAAAGCCTGTGCAGATTTAGTAAAGCACAATGAAATTTCCAAAGAGGAAGGGCAGTATCTTCTTAGTTTTGTAAATAATGCAAGTCCTATGTTTATCACAAGCTATTTAGCAAGTCAGTGCCTACAGCTAGGTAACTATCGATATATTTTCTTTGCACTTATAATTCTATCCTGTATTTTATTTAGTTTTTGCTATCGCCTTTTTTTTCGTAAGCAATTTACTATTCATAGTAAAAACATACTCTTTAAAAAGACAGAAAATAAAATTTCTATCCTTACCATTTCAAAATCCTTAGATGATTCTATCTTGGATAGTTTCAAAACAATCGTTAAAATTGGTGGTTACATAATCTTATTTTCTATCATTAGCCAATATGTTATCTTATTACCAATACATTTTCCAATTTTCCAATATCTACTTATTGGAGCTTTTGAAATGACTACAGCAGCAAGCTATATTGGAAACTCACCTTTTTCTACAAATATAAAAATAGTCCTAGCATTGGTTATAACGTGCTGGGGTGGTTTGTCAAGTGTTTTTCAAACCTATAGCGTCATTGCCAATACCGGACTATCTATAAAAAAATACTGTATTCACAAGCTATTTCAAATTCTTTTTGTTCTTATACTTGGAATATTATTCACTTTAATACTCATCTGACAACGCATAATCATCTATAATCTCCTCATGCTTGATTACCTTAGATGTTCCTTGTGTTGTCTGCTGTATTTCTTGTTGTTCCTCATAAACTGGATTTTCCACGCTGGTACTTTCTCCAGTTAACTCCTTATGATTTGCCTGGACAATATCTAAATTTTCTCTAATGCTCGTTAATAAACCTTCATACTTTTCTCTACTGTCGTTATAGGCCTTATCTAAGATATTTTCAAGGCTTCCAAGCATATCCGAGGTGTATACTATAGCTCCTTGACGAATTTGCTCCGCATCATTTTGTGCAGATGCCAAAATTTCTTCAGCCTGTTCCACCGCTTGTTGCACAATTTGATTTGCCTGAGAATAAGCTTGTTGCATAATTTCATGTTCATCCACAAGAACATCCATTTTCTCCTGTGCATCCTTTAACATAAATCCTGCTTTTTGCTCCGCATCTGCTAAAATTGCTTCTCTATTAGAAATTATCTTCTGATAATGCTTAATTTCATCTGGCGTGCGTAAACGTAATTCATCTAATAAGTCGTACATTTCATCCTTAGGTACGATTACTTTTGTAGATGATAATGGTTGCATTTTACAGCCTTCTATAAACTCATAAATTTCATCAATTAACTGCTCTATTCTACTTGTTCCCATATTTAACTCTCCTTCTTATATGCTAGCCATTATGTCCAATCTCATAAACTATCTATTGTAATTATTCTAACCGTTATAAATGCTTTCAAATTTTTCTTCTACCATCTCTAAGACTTCAGCGGGCACCATAGAAGATATGTCACCCTTATACCTAGCAATTTCTCTTACAGAGCTGGAACTTAAATACGCATATTCAACACTAGTTGCTAAAAAAAACGTATCTACCTTGTCATTTAAAGAACGATTTAACTGTGCAATTTGTAACTCATACTCAAAATCTGATACTGCTCGTAATCCTCTAAATATAATATTTGCATTTTTTAATTTTGCAAAGTTTACAAGCAATCCATCAAAACATTCTACGGAAACATTTACAATATCTTTTGTTGCTTCTTCAATCATTTTCTTTCTTTCTTCTGAAGTAAAAACCGGTGTTTTTTTACTGTTGTTAAGTACACCAATAATAAGCTTATCCACTTGTTTAGCAGATCTACGAATAATATCTAAATGTCCTATGGTTATTGGATCAAAACTTCCTGGATAAATTCCTATTCTCATGTTACTTCTCCTTATTTTTTATTTATGAATCACATGCCAGTTTCTTTTTGATACACAAACACATGCTTATTCGTTTTGTACTTCTTTACTTTATGTACAACAAATCCTATCTCTTCTATGTACGATATATCAGTCTCTAAAGATGCTTCAAAAATTATTAACGTATCCTGATCAATTAAGCTTGTATTCTTTAAATATGTCAAAATGTCTTTTTCAAAACCGCAATTATATGGCGGATCCATAAAAACTACTTGAAATACGGTAGCATTCCTCTCGATCTGTTGTAGCCCCTGAATAACATCTCCTTTTATCACTTTGGCCTTTTCTTTTAATTTTGTATTTTTTAAATTCTCCTCAATACAGCCTAGAGCGTGCACATCTTTTTCTATAAAATATGCTATCTTTGCTCCTCTACTAAGTGCTTCAATTCCAATTGCTCCACTTCCACTGAATAAATCAAGAAAACTACAATCACACATATATGGTTGTATCATATTAAATAAGGTCTCTTTAATACGATCTGTTGTAGGTCTGGTTTGTAAACCTATAGGAGTCTTTAAGGGTATTCTTCTGGCCGAACCTGCTATTACTCGCATCCTTATCTCTCCTTTTGTGTATATTTTATTTTTTTTCATTTTTCGTGTAAAAAAGTTATACATCAGATATACTATATCTCAATTGTAAAGGAAATTCAATAGGTATATGGAATTATTTTTCAGTGTTTTTGTGTATTATTTTTCTTTTTTTACACAAAATAAAATTGTAACAAACAAACAAGATTTACTTTTTTCTATAATTATTTATGAAAGAAGTGAAGAAATGGAGGCGTTATTATGTCTAGTAGAAATCGAGTAGAAGTACCTGAAGCCAAGGAAGCCATGGATCGTTTTAAATTTGAAGTAGCCAATGAGCTTGGTGTACCATTGTCCAAAGGCTACAACGGTAATCTCACTTCATACCAAAATGGGAGCGTAGGTGGTATGATGGTGAAAAAAATGATTGCTGCTGAAGAGAAACGTATGGCTAATGGTCAGTAGTCTCTCTTATTTTCCAGACAAAGTACGCATGTTTGTGACGTCATAAATGCGCTATCTCTTCATTATTAAGAGACAACGTAAACTAAGAGGCAATTACAATTCTAAAATTGTTGTTGCCTCTATACCTTTTTACATCATAAAAAACTTGTCCCATTAGCTAAGATAGATAGGATAATCACCACTTTATGCAAGTACTACATTCTTTATATCTTCTATACGTATTAGTCTTAATTCTTCTTCCGTAGGCATATCCAATAATACAATACGATTTGCTTGATTAATCATTATATTTTCAAAAGTATTCCTTACTCCTCTTCCATTTCCGTATACAAGTTTCTGTTCCTTAGACATGTTAGAAAAAATATTTTTTACTTCTACTTTGGCATCCTCTTGTATTACAACTCCGGATTTCTCTGCAAAAGTTTCTAAAATTTCCATTAATTCCTCATTGCTATAATCTTTGAAATCAATAAATTTATTAAATCTTGAAATCAATCCAGTATTGGCCTTTAAGAAGGTATCCATCTCATTCTTGTAACCTGCTACAATTACCACAAGATCTTCTCTATTGTCCTCCATCATTTTAACCAGGGTATCAATTGCCTCACTTCCAAAATCATTTGCATCATTCTTATTCGCCAAAGAGTAGGCCTCATCAATAAATAACACTCCACCAATTGCCTTTTCAATAACTTCTTTTACTTTAATAGCAGTTTGTCCCACAAAACCTGCTACCAAACCCGAACGATCCACTTCCACTAAATGACCTTTGCTCAAAATCCCTAACTCTTTATAAATTTGGGCCACCAATCGTGCTACTGTTGTCTTTCCTGTTCCAGGATTCCCTGTAAATACCATGTGATAAGTTATATCCATGGTTGGCATTTGGTAACTTTCTCGCATTTTTTTTACTTTGATTAAATTGATTAAAGAATTAATTTCTTCCTTAACCTCCTTTAACCCTATAAGTTCTCCAAGTTCTTCTAAGATCTCCTGAAGTTTCTTTGCATGATTAATCTTTTCTATCTCTTTTCTAATATTCTCAACCTTTTCATCCTCAATATTTCTTATTACTTTCTGTTTTTCACGTAATTCTTTTATTTTAGGAGCTCTTATTTTTAATTTCCCCATCTGTTGTAGCTTAATTAGTTCATCATCACTATAATCAAAGATTGTTTTGTCTTTCTTATCTATTTCTTTTAGGTTATCTTTCTGCTCTACGACTTTAGGGTTATCTTTTGTCTCTTTCTCAAATTTTTGTTGTTCATCCTTGTTTAAATCCTGTCCTTCTTTAGGATTATCCTGTTTATTTACAATGTTCCCTTCTGCTCCATTAGTTTGGTATTCTTCTTCTTTTGTCTCTTTTATATTTTGCAAATCTTCACTTACGAAATCTACTTTTGCGTTATTCTTTTTTTCTATCTCCTTATCTTTTTGCAATTCCCTCCATTGATTTACCGGCGGTTTCATCTCAGTATATCTTTCCTTACTCAACTTTAAAAATAAATACCGATTATCAATTATATTTTCCCTTTGATCTTCATTTAAAAAGAATGCATTCTTCTGATAAAATTCTGTGATAAATTTATTCGTATAAGGGCTTTGCTTTTGACTTAACATGGAACAAGACAACATAATATTAACTAACGAATCAAAAAAATAGCTACTGAAGAAGGACTTTTTCTCCGAATCTCTTACTCCACATAACTGCAAAATAATGGGAGGATTCTTCATCAATCGATTAGCAACTACAATTGTTTCCTCTTTTAAATCTCCGCCTTCCACACATTGGAGTAAATTCTCCGTGGGCAAATCCATAATAAATCTTCGCTCTTCCCCTCTACATCTACCACAATATATGGTTAAATTCAACAAAACGGACTGTACATACATATCCAGCATTTCATAAATAGATTTATGCAAAAAAGCTTCCGGCTCATTCCAATACCCCTCTAAATCCAAGGTCTCACAAAAAAGCCGCAATTTTCGATAATTTTCTTCTGCAATTTTAAATAATTCTTTATCAGAATAACATATTTGCACCATTTTTATCTCTCCTTATCTGCATCTTCTATTCTTTATCTTAGAACAGTTCAGTCCAAGCTAAACTTCCACAAAATTAAGCCAACTTTCCATTTTAAATTGCCCAACTCTATTTCTGTTGTTTTCCTTCTTCCTGTCAAGGCTATAAATGCACAAACATACCTAAACTGTTATCTTATCTTTAGATTTATTATATATTTTTTTACAAAAAATAGCAATGAAATTTGTTAATCCAAATCATCAGCTTCCTTTGGTATTTTTAATATGCTACCTTCCCTTAGCATAATAGCATTCATCCCATTAAATTTTAATAAATCTCTTAAATCCAAATCAAATCTTTCTAAAAGCTGTCCCAAATTTTCATTTTCTCCCACTACATAATTTAATAAGACCATATTGTCACCATTTGGTCTATAGTCATCATCTTCCTCCTGATAATTTTTTTTCGGTATACAAATCCAATCTCCAATTTGTAATTGATACACATTAACATATGGATTTGCCTGTAATATCCAATCAAGAGGAATCCTCTCTCTACGACTTATTCCATATAAGGTATCCCCTTCTTTGATTTGATAACTTTTTCCTTTGCACATAAAATCATCATAATACATATTAAAACCCCTTTTTCTACGTCACTACAATATATGCTACAATATTTAAAAAGTTCTTTTTCTTTCAATTTAAAGCAGTAAACGGTATTTATTTTCCCAATTATACCCAAAAAATAAATTAATATCCCTTATTGCTTTAAAAAAAATACTGTCGTATAATGTAGATTGTTTATTTTTTATTATTTTTCCATACTTAAAGGAGGAGAAGGCAACTGCCGTAATATATGAATACTACAAAAAATACATTAGGAATAGACATTGGTTCTACAACTGTAAAAGTAGCAGTTCTTGATGAGAATCATAATATTTTGTTTTGTGATTATAAGAGACATTATGCTAATATTCAAGAAACTTTAGCTTCTATTATTGATGATGCATATAAAAAACTTGGTAATATGAATTTTGCACCTATGATAACAGGTTCTGGTGGTTTATCTATTTCCAAGCATTTAGACATACCTTTTGTTCAAGAGGTTGTTTCCGTTTCCAC
>JAFQAU010000006.1 GCA_017399885.1 Lachnospiraceae bacterium | reverse complement strand
TGTTGTAATCCCCAATTGTCTATTTGCATTCATAGACGCCATGTTATGTTGTACTATCATATCTTTTCCTCCTTGAACTCTAACTATTCGCAAACCAATTCGAATATTTTCTTTCCTTCAGTTTATATATCGGTTCATTTGTCTATTACTTTATAATTTTATAAATTTTTTTCTTATTTTTTGCACTTTTCTTATTTTAACCTATAAGCTAAACTGTTACGTGTTTTTTTCTCTTTTCTTCCACCAGCTTAGGACATGCTCTTCTTTAATTCTTCAAAATCCTTTCTAAGCTCATACTTTATGATATCACTTACGTATATATAATCCTTGATTTCCATCCCTCGCTGAATCTTTTCCAAATCTTCTCTCAAATCTACAGTATATCCTTTATCCATCATATCCTGCAGAAAGGCTCCAATTGCATCTATAAATTCCAAATAATACACATTCACTTTATTCTGGTCTACGGTATATATTTCTTTTACCAATTGATCGATTTTACTTATTACAGTTTCTATCATTTATTTCTCCTCTGCTTTTTTTAGTTTTTCTTCTATAAATTGATATACTTCTTTATATTTCACTCGCACTAATTTTGTAGCAAGCTCAATGAGATACATTAAATTCTCCTGTAATTCCCAGTTTCGCTTTACGGTCTCTGGTGTTACATCATTCCCTATCTTTTTTACATAGATAATGGTTTGTTTTAAATTCTGCTGATAAAAAGTAACCAGATTCTTCTTCTCAGATATAATAAAATCAATCAGAGAATTTCCTTTTTGCATTTCTAATATAATATTGACCAATTCCTCTTCTGTGGCATGCTCGAAATCAAATTTTTCATACTGATTAATGCGCCCACAATGCTCCTCTATAGCAGCCTCCACGTCATCTAAATCTTTTAATATTTCTTCCACACCAGTTAGAATTTCCTGATACTTCTCCTTTGCTTTCTCCATATCAAATACTTTCTCTTCTAGGCAATCATTCATGGATTTCTTTTTTTCAGTGGTACAATAGGTATCAATGGCCTCTTGGAACGTCATAATTTTAGAACCTTTTATCTTTGCTCCACCTTCTGTGGCATCAATTAAAGTGGTATTACTTACTAAAATTTGATCTTCCATACTATGGCGAAATAGATTCAAAGCTTCGGATGTTTTTACCATTTCCCCCTCTATATCTTCTATCCAAATGGTATCTTCTTCGTCTTCAAGCAACTGGTTATTTGCATAATACTTAGAATCTTCACTGTGTCTTTTATCCCCTGTATAAGCAAAGTCCTGCCCAATTACGATAATAGGATTACATCCCATACGGTCTAACACAGCATGAGCTACATTAGAACAAGAAAATCCCATTAATACATGTTCAATAGAATCAAAGAAATTCCCCCACCAACCATCAGTACCGGTAAGTGTTTTCGACATAAGCACCTTTTTCCCCGGATATTCCTTCATAATATCCGGCCACAATAGGGGTGGCCCTACTAACACCATGTTTTGGTCAAATACTTTATCCTTATAAAAATGATCATATGTTGGTTTGTCTCTCTCTACTGACGCAATGGCATCCGGCTTTACACCGATTCTCTCACACGCACGATAAGCAGCATCTGTAGTTATAATTACAGCCTTTCCCTCTGCCTGCTTTAGCAGTTCTAAGTTCTTATCCAAAGAAGGACCTGCACTTACTACAATGCCCGGAACCCCTTTAAACTGATTCTCTAACTCCTTAATACTGTTACTAACTATACATGTATCCACATTCTGATAACAGCTATATAACCCATTCATTACATCCTCTAGACTATTCCCCAACGAAGTAATCTCCATAAGAATGGACTTGGTTACTTTCTTCATAATATCTTTTCTAAAATTTTCGTATATCCCATAATTTACCATAGATATTACTCGTAAATTCTGTGCCAAATTCTCCCAACCTGCCCCCATGCAAGCCACTAGCGTATATTCCAAAATGTTCTCTTCCCCACAAGATAATACTAGCTTATTACTCTTTATGATCTCTGTCATATCTTGATGTGAAAATACATATTTGATTACATATGGATTCTTCTCAATCACTAGTATTCTAGTTCCATCTGAGGTTTTTTGTATTAACTCTCGTAGCAAGACCGTATTTCCCATTCCAAATACAACCAGAAAATAATCCTTGGTATGCTCTAATCCTTCCATTAGCAAACCAGCTTCCTCTATTTGGTTCTCACTATGCATGCGATAATAATTTCCATTCTCATAGAAACACGGTATCCCATCAATTACCATACACTGTTCCTCTTCTTTGGTCTCATACGCCAAGTATTCACCAATCAAATTCCCAAAAGGTTTTTCCCTACATAATGTGTCCATATTTTTCTTGTATCTATTCGCCATAATCTTCTCCCTCTTTGTTTCTCCTATGCTGTAGCAGGTCAGCCTCAGGGCTGAACTGTTACTAGTAAACACATTGTCACTCTTTAGTAGTATCGGCATTTTTCTATTTATTTTAATAAGCATACACAAAAAACAATAAAAGAACTTGAAGTTTTTAACAAAACAAAAATATAGCCGACCACCAAACGGTAGCCGACCATACTTTATATGTAATGATTTCCTTATTCTATTATCCTAATAGAGAAAGTACTCCCTGTGTTGACTGATTTGCCTGAGCAAGCATTGACTGACCAGCTTGTTGTAAGATATTGTACTTACTATATGTGGTCATTTCCTCAGCCATATCTACGTCACGAATACGAGATTCTGCTGACTGTAAGTTCTCTGATGAAGTATCTAAGTTGTTAATAGTATGCTCTAATCTGTTCTGCATAGCTCCAAGTTTCGCACGCTCTCCAGAAACTTTCTGTAAAGCATTGTCATATGCATTGATAGCTAGAGAAGCAGCTGCTTGAGAAGTTACATCTAGAGCAGCACCTATATTTGTCTTGTTATCTTTAGTATCAGTTTTATCTGCTGTAGTCGTTAAGCTTCTTGTTACAGAAGTCTGGGTAATTCCAAGATCCTTTGCTTTCATACTAGCAATACCAACCTGAACTTCTTGTCCTCCATTAGCACCAATCTGTAATCTTAAAGCTTCTTCTCCCGTAGTTGCTGCTTTTGTCAAGTCAGCTTTATTTAAATTAATAGTAATAACATCCCCAGCCTTAATATTTTGGGAATTTTTAATAGAAAATGTAATTTCAGCATCTTTTGTTGCTGTTGCTGAAGTAGCTGTTTTTAAAGTTGATACCTTTCCATTATAGGCAACATCTTCAAGTTTAATTGTACCTTTTCCATTGTATGAAATTTTTGTACCGTTTAAGCTTGCTATATTATAACCATCTCCTAAACCTTTTGCAGCACTTCCATCCTTTGTAAACTCAATACGAATTACATCATCTACACCAGTTGCTAGAGCTGATACATTTCCTTTCAAAGTAATAGAAACAACACCATTAGCAAATGTTCCTTCTGCATCTGCTTTACCAATTGCAAAGCTCTTCGAACCTTTACATGAACCATCTAATAATTTCTTTGTATTGAACTCAGATGTATTTGCAATACGGTCAACTTCCTGTGTTAACTGTGTAATCTCCTGTTGAATCTGTTCTCTATCGTCATCTGTATTGGTATCACTTGCAGCCTGAACAGCAAGTTCTCTCATTCTCTGAATGATATTTTGTGATTCCTGTAATGCACCTTCAGCTGTCTGGATTAATGAAATACCATCTTCTGAGTTTGCAGATGCTTGATTCAAACCTCTAATCTGGCCTCTCATCTTTTCAGAAATTGCCAATCCGGCAGCGTCATCACCAGCACGGTTAATT
>JAFQAU010000037.1 GCA_017399885.1 Lachnospiraceae bacterium | reverse complement strand
CTTTGTTCCTTTATAGGAAAGTTCGTCCTATAAAGCAAAACGCTCCGCGAGGATGTGCACAGATGCGTAAGGAATATTGTTGCAAAAGGCATGCAACACGCATCTGGCACACAAAGTGGAGCAAGTCCCTCATGAATGAGGGATTTAGGGAGTTGATGTGGACTTGTCCACTTTGTTCTGTTTGTCCCTAGCTGAACTGTTACAAAAAAATACACAAAAAGAGAAAGTGTATTTACAAAATATAGAGTTATTAAAAATGATAAATAAAAAGTGAAAATATTAAGAAAAATAGCCAATAGTATAGGTTGTATATCTGTCAATTGTGACAAAAGTCTGTTATATTTCTGAAAAAGTCTTACATTTTCTAGGAATTTTTGATAAAATGTTACTAGCGACTTTGTGTTGGAGTGAAATTCCTCATAGACAGATTTTGTGAATGTATATGTTTTCTTATGAAAAAATAGAGAGGAGATGAGAGTATGTTTGCAATAGGAGAAGCAAAGTCAAAGGTAACGAATTCAAAAGTTGTGATGCCCAGCGAGTATAGGTTGAAGAGTAAGACTATATTTGGTGTGTGGGTTGGCGAGAATCTGCTGTATATTTCTGATGAGGAACCACCACTGAAAGCAAAGGAACGGGAGGGGATGATATTTAAGCCGTCCATAGATGTGAATAATCGCTTGTCTGTTCCTTCTAAGCTAGAGAATTGTCAAGTGAAGATACTTGGATGTATTTCTACAATAGAGATCAGTTTCCAAAAATAATCAGGTTTAGATAAGTGGTTACATTTTCTGAAATCTCGTATTTTGTCCACGTTACAATAAGTGCAGAGTATGGGTGAGAAGGTAACGATAGAATTTCATAGAAATAGTTTGCGTGTTGTTTATTTTTAAGAAAGGATGTCAGGAATGTTCGAAAAAGGTCAATATATTAGTTACGGTAAACATGGGGTATGCGTTGTAGAGGATATTACACATATAGATATGCCGGGGATTGACAAGAATAAGTTATATTATGTGTTATCAAAGGTATATACAAAGGGGAATAAGATATATACAACTGTTGATAATGAAAAAGTGGTTATGCGGGAGATTTTATCAGAAAATGAAGCAATGGAACTGATTGATGAAATACCAAGTATTGAACAATATAAGGTAGAAAATGACAAGGCAAGAGGAGAGAAGTATAAGCTGGCAATGACAAAAGGAGACTGTAGAGAGTGGGTACGAGTGATAAAATCTTTATACCATAAGAAACAAGAATGTCTTGCTAATGGAAAAAAGGTTGCAGTAACAGACGAGCGAATATATAAAGAGGCAGAAGATCAATTGTACGGAGAGTTGGCGATTTCATTGGGGATTGCCAAAGACAGTGTAGAAGATTTTATTATCTCTCACGTGGGTGCAGGTGCATAAAAAGAAGGCATATTTGCAATGATGCAGATATGCTTTTTTCTTTATATATAAGTTCGTCCTATAAAGCAAAAAACGAGACCCGAGGATGTGTCTAGTAATATTGTTAATAATTGTATTAGTTTTGGTTAGGTAAATGCTATTTTTTGTGTTATTTTTATGATATAATCAGTAACAGTTTAAGTTGTGCAGACATTTGCTGGGATACAAGGCTGGTCCTTTAATGCACTGGCTGTAAGAAGCGTATAGCAGGAATAGAATTTTATGCTTTATGAATAGTCATGGCTGAACTATAAAAAGGTAAATTTATAAGCTGAAAATAAAAATAAGATGAACACTAAGAAAGGATGTTTACGAGCATGCAGGAGAATGGAACAAAAATACTAGAAGAACAGATGAAAACACAACAGGAAAACAACAAAACCATGATGCAATATTTTGAATGGTATTTACCCAGTGATCATTCCCTATGGCGTAAGGTGAAAAATGAGGCAGCAAAGCTTAGACAGGATGGAATCACAGCAGTATGGTTGCCACCTGCATATAAAGGTGCCTGTGGAGTAAGTGATGTGGGATATGCAGTATATGATACATACGACTTAGGGGAATTCTATCAGAAGGGAACGGTACCCACTAAATACGGTACAAAGGATGAGTATTTGACGGCAATTCGTACCCTGCAAGAGGAAAAAATTGAGGTTTTGGCAGATATTGTTTTGGGGCACCGTATGGGAGCGGATGAGAAGGAACGTATTTTTGCTTATGGAAGTGACAGTGAAGATCGAAACAGGCAGACCTGTGATAAGAAAAAGGTAACGGTTTGGACGAAATTTACCTTTCCGGGACGTAATGGTGTATACTCGGATTTTAAATGGGATTGGACCAATTTTCATGGTACAGATTATGATGCCCATAGTAAGGAAAATGGAATTTTACGTTTTATAGGAAAGAATTGGGATTCAGAAGTGGATAGTGAATTTGGAAATTACGACTATTTAATGGGTGTAGATTTAGATATGTCAGACCCTGAGGTTTTAGAAGAATTGGATCGTTGGGGAGAATGGTATTTGAATTTTACCGGAGTAGATGGATTTCGAATTGATGCAGTTAAGCATATAGAGTTTCATTTTTTTAAAGTGTGGCTTACAAAGCTAAGAGAAAAAAGTGGAAAAACGCTTTTTGCAGTTGGTGAATATTGGAATGCTGAACTTTCTCGTCTACAAAAATATATAGAAAAGTCAGCAAGAACCATGTCTTTATTTGATGTTCCATTACATTTTCATTTCTTCGAAGCCTCTAGAAGCAATGGGGCATTTGATATGAGAAATATGTTTCAAGATACTTTGGTTGGAACAGATCCAGAGCTTGCAGTGACTTTTGTGGATAACCATGATACACAATATGGACAAGCATTGGAATCCTGGATATTGGATTGGTTTAAGCCTATGGCTTATGCTATGATATTATTAAGAGATAAAGGTTATCCGTGCGTGTTCTACGGAGATTATTATGGTGTGCCAAATAATAATCTTCCACCGGTTAAGGAATTACCTATGTTATTAAAGCTTCGTAAAGAGTATGCGTACGGAGTTCAACATGATTATTTCGACCATCCTGAGATAGCAGGTTGGACAAGAGAAGGTGATGCAACACATCCTGATTCAGGCTTAGCTGTAATTTTGACTGATAATCGAGGCGGTTCTAAAGAAATGTATGTGGGGAAACATTTTGCAGGAATGGAATTTGTAGATAGTCTGGAACGTTCTAAGGAAATTGTGGTGATAGATGATCAGGGATATGGAAATTTTACAGTGGGAGATGGATCTATAGGTGTTTGGATAAATTCTAAAAGAAAAGCAGTCACTGTACCAAAACACGTAAGTAAAGAAATAGAAAAACAGAAGTAAACCTGTATGAATACAAATTGGTTCAGCCCTAGGCTGAACCAATTTCATTGCTTTATAGGATTAGGGTGTCAAAAGCTTGTATTTTTTTTAGCACTTGTCAAATTGCACAATTTAAGGCTACGATTTGTAGACGGTGTCCGTGTCAGCCAAGCACCACAGACACGTCGATTTCGCCCATTTTGCTCCG
>JAFQAU010000036.1 GCA_017399885.1 Lachnospiraceae bacterium | reverse complement strand
TTTTTTCTGATTCGTTCCTGTTCTCTGCTCATTTGTACACCTCTGCGATAAAGTTTTTCTTTTATTTTACCTTATCGCAGGGAAAATGGCTTGTATTAACTACATTTAGTGCGAATTATTTTTACCTTTCAGAACTGTTATATTAGAGAACAAAGCGTGCAAGCACGCTCCGCGACATTACACTTTCCCAATGTGCTTGCACCCGCGATATTACATTTTATGCTTTACCTGTTTAGCTAAATATGGTATAATTGATAACACGTTTTAAAAATCATTGTTCGCACTTGTAGCTCAGTGGATAGAGCAGTGGCTTCCGAAGCCATGTGCCGGGGGTTCGAGTCCCTTCAGGTGCATATAAAAAATGACACTAAGAATACTATATTTCTTAGTGTCATTTTTTACTTTATTGGGAACTTCCCCGCATTTTCCTAAAACAGCCCTCTGAGCAGAATATTCACAAATTTGTCGGAAATATACTCTACTTGATAAAAACAAAATATCAAATACTTAATAGCTATGTTTTATCAATCTATTTTTATCCCAAGTCCTCATCTACAACATGTATAACACTTATGTTTTTAAAATAATGCTTTAATATTTTTTCAAAATCATAGCCTTGTTTTGCCATTTCATTAGCACCGTTTTGACTCATACCAACACCATGACCATATCCACCACCAGCAAAGGAAAATACAATTTCTCCATTGACATTTTTTTCTTTCTCCACATAGAAAAAGCTACTTGGTAATATACTCATATTTTCAATTGAAGGACCATTTTTTCTATTTAGAACCTCTTTGGTTGGAGCAAACATATAACGAATTATCGTTGCATCATAAACCTTTATGGTATCTTTACTACCTACAATTTTTACAACCTTAACCATTCCACTTTTTTCTCTTTTAGAAACGGTTATTTTTTTTATAGAACCTATTGTAGATACTTTTTTCCCTTTATAGCTTCCATCTTCCTGTAAAACCTTTATAACCCTCGAGCCATCGCTAGAATATATTTTTAATTTTTCTTCCATATTCTTTTTCATATTAGCTTTCGTTATTTGTGTATTCCACCTATACCAAACCGATGCGCTGTCAAAGGTAACCAATTCCTCATCTTTAATAAATTCTTTAAAATCTTTGTTGCTTTTTAAATTGGCTTTTTCCCCACCTATCGTTTGAATTATCCTAGGATAATTTGCTTCCTCTGCTGTTGCATTCCATACCTCTGTAGGTGTAGCACTTACACCAAATGATGTAGAATAGTAGTGGGTATTTATAATATTTTTTCCGTCTTTTAACACAATATTTTTTGTATCATCTACTGCTTTTTTCACAGAATCTTCTTCTTTGGCATTATTATAAACTTGAAAGGTACTACTATCATCCAAATCTGCACCATATTCCTTATACTGCTCACTTTTTAAGTGTCCATAAGCAAAGCTTCTGGCACAAACAGCTTGTGCCTTCAATGCTTCCTCTGAAAATGTATAAGACATTTCACTATTTACTACACTATATAAATACTGTTCCAAAGGCAACTTATTAATTACAATTAGACCTTTTCCATCAATTAATTTTACCTCTATTTTTCCTCTATAGGAGGGTGTACCATGACTTCTCTTTAATGATGTAATTTTTACTTTTCCATTGTTTTTTGCACTTATCTTTAAGTTATCTCCTGTTTTAAATATCTCATCATTCATGGAAATTGTAACTTTTTTCTTTGCCCCATACTCTTGTACGGTATTTCCAATAGTAACAGTAAAATCTTTATTTGAGCTTACTGTGATTTCTTGATGAAAAATTCCAGAAAATCCTGTGGTTTTTAACAAAACACAAATTTGTTTCTTCTTTACCTTTATTGTACAAGTCAATTCCTGTTGTTCAACCTTTGCTTTAATTTGTGCTGTTCCAACCTCTCTAGCTTTTACTATTCCATTTTTGTCAACTGTGGCAATTTTTTCATCATTACTACTCCACTGAGGCTCAACATCTGTTCCCTTTATTTTTAAAGTCACTTCACTTCCCACTTGCATAGTAATATTGGTTTTCTCTAAGGATATTTCAGTTTTCGCCTGAACAATCTTACAAGAAAAAACCACATTAACGCCAATACATATACCTAATAATACACATATGATTTTTTTTAAAATCCCCTCTACCCTTTCCTTATTCAAAATACCACTCCTTAAATTCCCCATTATTAAGTTTATTACTATCCATTTAGTTTAAAAAGTGAACAAAACCACATCACTTTCTATTACTTGTCTCATAAAGGGATTTGTTCACTTTTCATGATAAATTATAATTTAATTAAACTCCAAAAATACTTCCTATGCCTCTATAAAAAGCATTTTTACTTTTCAAAACGTACTGCAATAGAATTAGCATGTGCAGTTAATCTCTCCGCTGTTGCAAACTGTACTATATCTTTATATATCGGCTCCAAAGCCTCTTTTGAGTAAGAAATAATACTTGATTTTTTCACAAAATCATCCACACTTAATGGCGAGAAAAATTTTGCTGTTCCGTTAGTTGGTAATACATGATTTGGTCCAGCAAAATAATCACCCAAAGGTTCACTGGAATATTCTCCAAGAAAAATAGCTCCTGCATTCTTTACCTTTGTCATTATATTAAATGGATCCTTTGTTACTATTTCTAGATGCTCAGATGCAATTTCATTTACTGCATCGATTGCATCATTCATATTTTCAGCCAACAAAATATAACCATAGTTATCCAAAGATTTCTGTATAATCTCTTTTCTTGACAATTTATCCACAAACTTATCTACCTCTGCAGACACTTGTTCAGCTATTTCTTCACTTG
Source organism: Lachnospiraceae bacterium (assembly GCA_017399885.1). Lineage (GTDB taxonomy): Bacteria > Bacillota > Clostridia > Lachnospirales > Lachnospiraceae > CAG-411. Next base: position 19,391 of record JAFQAU010000036.1, on the reverse strand, counting down.
TTGTTACTAGAATAGCAGAAGCCATTTCATCATGTTCTGCCTGTGATAATAGATCAGCAGCTACAAAACGAGGATTTGCTGTTTCGTCTGCCAATACAAGAATCTCACTTGGCCCCGCTATAGAATCAATACTAACATGTCCATATACAGCCTTTTTCGCTAATGCCACAAAAATATTTCCAGGTCCTGTAATCTTGTCTACCTTTGGAATACTTTCTGTTCCATAAGCCATTGCACCGATTGCCTGTGCTCCACCTACCTTATATATCTCTGTTACGCCTGCTTCCTTTGCCGCCACAAGAGTTGTCGGTGTTACCTTTCCATTTGCATCTGGCGGAGTACAAATTATAATTTTTTCAACCCCTGCTACTTTTGCAGGAATCACATTCATTAATACACTAGATGGATATGCTGCTTTTCCTCCTGGTACATACAAACCTACAGTTCCAAGTGGAGTTACCTTTTGTCCAAGGATTGTACCTTCTGGTGTACTATCAAACCAGCTATACTGTTTTTGCTTTTCATGGTACCCTTCAATATTTTTGATAGATTTTTTTATAACTTCTACTAATGAAGGTTCCACTGTTAAATATGCTTCTTCAATTTCTTTTTCTGTTACACGAATATTTTCTTTTGTAATCTCTGCCTTATCAAATTGTTTGGTATAGGAAAACACAGCCTCATCTTTTTTTTCACGAACTTTTTCTAAAATTTCATTTACTATACCTTCATATTGTCCATAGCTGTTAGGACTCCTTTTTAATAAATCCTCTAATATATTTTTTTTCGATTCTTCCGTAAGCTTAACCTTTTTCATAATATTCCTCCTTATGCTTAGCTCTTTTCAGACTCATCCATTTTTGCTAATTCCATCTTTAATCCATTAATAATTTTGGTAATGCGCTCTTGTTCCATTTTCATACTCACTTCATTTACCACCATACGTGCAGAAAGTGGACATATTTCTTCTAAAACCTCCAACCCGTTCTCTCTTAAGGTTGAACCTGTCTCAACAATATCCACTATTACCTCTGATAAACCAACAATAGGTGCTAACTCTATGGAACCATTTAATTTAATAATTTCAACTGTCTGATGTTTTTTATGATAAAAGTAATCTTTGGCAATGTTCGGATATTTTGTCGCAACACGTATAACCTCTCCACTGTTTAATAAAGACTTTGCTTCTGCTGGTCCTGCTACACACATACGACATTTCGCTAAGCCCAAATCTATTACTTCATATAGTTTTCTTCCCTCTTCTAAGATAGTATCTTTCCCTACAACGCCAAAATCTGCTGCTCCATACTCAACATAGGTAGGTACATCCGATGCTTTAGAAAGAAAAAACTTTAATTTTAGTTCTTCGTTTACAAAGATTAACTTTCTCGTATCTGGATCTTTCATTTCCTCACAAGTAATTCCTATTTTTTCTAGGATTCCCAGCGTTTTTTTTGCCAATCTCCCTTTTGCCAATGCAAATGTTATATATCTCATATAAACCTCCGTTTCAAATCTATCTACTCAGCTGTATCCATAACTTTCTCTGTTCCATTTTCCATATCAATCACAAGAACTTCATCATTGCTTTTTACATATATCATTTGTTTTACCGCATTTCTTGTTGCCAGTTCTTTATAATCTTCAACCTCTTTGCGTGATGATTTTCGAATCATTTCTACCATTATTCCATTATCACGATACTTCTTTGCTAAGTCTATAGCTACCTTTCGATATTCCGTTTTATACAAAATAACAGTTACAGGTTTTTCCTTTAATACGTGGATTTTTTGACGCGATAAAGCTAGCATAACCTGATCAACCTCTATAGCAAGTCCAATAGCTGGTGCCTTCTTTCCATATTGTTCAATTAAATTATCATAACGTCCACCTTTTGCAACTGGTTCACCTGTTCCATATGTATATGCCTTATATATAATACCCGTATAATAGTTATATTCACTTAACATTCCAAGATCAAATGTAACATAACTATTTAATTGGTATGTTTTCAAAATAGCATATAACTTTTCCAAACGTTCTATTGCATGCAATGCTTTTTTATTTGTTGTAAGCGTTTTAGCATATGAAAGATTTTCAAGATTCCCAAATAATTCCGGAAGTTTCAAAAATAATTCTTTTAATTTCCCGGATAAATGCTTTCTTTCAATTATTTCTTCCATACCAAAAAGATTCTTACTTACAATTAGATTTCTTAATTCTTCCTTTTCAATTTCATCAAAGTTTCCTTCCTCTACAATTCCATTGAAAAAGTCAGCATGACCTATTTCTATCTGCAATTCTGTAATACCTGTTTTCAACAAACATTCTATAGTAATGGCTATCATTTCTGCATCCGCATCCGAGCTATCATCATTAATCAATTCTGCACCTACTTGTGTTGTTTCTTTTAATTTACCTTGATAACTACTAGTATTAATAAACGTATTGCCTTCATAGCATAAACGAATTGGTAATTGCTCATCCTTAAAATATTTTGCCACACATCTAGCCACAGATGGGGTAATATCAGGTCTTAATGCAAGCATATTTCCCTCTCTGTCAAAAAAACGATACATTTTCTTAGATGCAACCGTTCCACGCTTTTCACTAAATATGTCAAAAAACTCATAAGTTGGAGTTTGAATATCCTTAAAGCCATACAACTTCAAAACATGATGCATTGTCTCCTGTACCTTTATTTTTCTCGCACATTCCTCTCCATAAATATCCCGCATACCCTCAGGTGTATGCAAAAGCTCACGACCTACGTTATCTGTTGAGAACTTATAATCTGCCTTACTCATGTTTTCCTCCTTCTTTCTTATACAGCTTCACTTTAACACTTTATCACGCTAAAGTATTTATGCTAATAAAGTAAACAAATTCACTATAAATTATTTTAATGGTACTGTCAACATTTTATTACTATATATTCCGTTATTTCGCAATAATTTAGGCATTGGCTAAAACATTAAAGAATTAAACAAGTAATGGATCAACTTTTCTTTACAAAGTGTTTCATGTATTTTCTATTTGCCAATCTATCGGCTTTAACCCATTCTCTGTTAAAAAATTATTTGTTTTACTAAAATGTTTACATCCAAAGAATCCTCTGTATGCTGACAAAGGACTTGGATGGGGTGCCTCCAAAATTAAATGCCTTGGATTGTTTAACATTTTCTTTTTAGCTTGTGCTGGTCTTCCCCATAATAAAAACACAATTGATCTGTCTTGCGTATTTACGGCTTCTATTACAGCATCTGTAAACTTTTCCCATCCTCTTCCTTGATGTGATGCAGCTTGATGTGCTCGAACTGTTAGTACCGTATTAAGCATTAATACACCTTGCTTTGCCCATTTTTCCAAATACCCATTATTCGGTATAAAACATCCCAAATCACTTTCTAGTTCCTTATATATATTCTCTAGGGAAGGTGGAATATCAACCTCTGGCTTCACTGAGAAGCAAAGACCATGTGCCTGATTTACATTATGATAAGGATCCTGTCCTATAATTACAACCTTTACTTCACTTAAAGGTGTGTAGTGAAATGCATTAAAAATATCTTCTGCTTTTGGATAAATTACATTATTTGCATATTCTTCTTTCACAAAATTATATAAGTTTCTATAATAGTCCTTTTTGAATTCTTTGCCTATGGCATCTAACCAATCATTTGTAATTGCACCCATATTCACTACTCCTCCTATATTCGTACACTGATGCCTTCTTCCCTAAGGTATTTTTTTAATTGTAATATTTCTAACTCTTTAAAATGAAATAGAGAAGCAGCCAACGCAGCGTCCGCTTTCCCTTCTGTTAGGGCCTCTTTAAAATGTTCCATCTTCCCTGCACCACCGGAAGCAATTACTGGAATAGATACATTTTCAGAGATTGTTTTGGTAAGTTCAATATCATAACCATCTTTTGTCCCATCTCCATCCATACTTGTTAATAATATTTCACCTGCTCCAAGCTGATTCGCCTTAATTGCCCATTCAACAGCATCAATTCCCATATCAACACGACCACCATTTTTGTAAATATTCCATCCACTTCCATCTGGTCTCTTTTTTGCATCAATTGCAACAACAACACATTGGCTTCCAAATTTGTCTGCCGCACCTGAGATCAACTCTGGATTCATGATTGCTGCTGTATTTACTGCAACCTTATCTGCACCTTCGCGCAATATTAATTTAAAATCTTCTACAGTTCGTATGCCTCCACCAACAGTAAAAGGTATAAATACCGTCTCCGCAACTCTACGAACCATATCAAGCTTAATAGTCCTCGCATCAGATGATGCTGTAATATCTAAAAATACCAGTTCGTCGGCCCCTGCTTTATCGTAGGCGGCACCAACCGCCACAGGATCTCCTGCGTCTACAAGATTTACAAAGTTAACACCTTTTACAACACGACCATTATGTACATCCAAACATGGAATAATTCTTTTCGTAAACATTATGCCTGCTCCTTTCCAATATTGGCAAAATTTCTTAATATCTGTAACCCCACATCTCCGCTCTTTTCCGGATGAAATTGACATGCAAACACATTATCTTTCTCCACAGAAGCATGAATTAGTGCACCGTATTCTGTTGTTGCTGCCACATCTGATTCATTCTTGGCTTTTAAATAATATGAATGTACGAAATACACATATGGATTATCTTCAATATTTTTAAATAACACAGAACCTTTCTTTACCCTCAACGAATTCCATCCCATATGTGGAATCTTTAGTCCCTCTACTTTCGGAATCTTTATAATTTCTCCCTCCAAAATACCAAGCCCTGGCACATCGTGTTCAGATTCGTCGCTTCTTTCAAACATTAACTGTAATCCTAAACATATTCCTAAAAATGGTGTGCCTTTATCCACTATTTCTTTAATCGTATCTATCAAGTCATATTTTTTTAATTTCCCCATGGCATCTTCAAAAGCACCAACACCCGGCAAAATCACCTTATCCGCATTAAGAAGCTTATTTTTTTCTCTTGTTATTATTACTTCCTCTCCTAAATGCAACAAAGCCTTTTCTACACTTTTTAAATTTCCTGCATCATAATCTATTATTGCAATCATTTTTCTTATCCTCCATATACAACACAAGACTGACTCAATCAAATCCCGATTCAAAATCTGTTCATTTTGACTGACATATTGGTTACTATCTGCATACTTATATAAAACTTCTATTCCTATCATACAACATAAACCTATGATTTTACAATACCCATTGCTAAAAGAACTAACCGTCGTAAAATGAAAATTTAAATTCCACTCCCCCTTTCCTAAGTGGAATTAAGTTTTACATAAGTAGAATTTAATCTTTCACACATTTGATATATACTTCTATTAATCCTAGATAGCGGTAGAAGGAGAATCTTATGTCAAAATTAATACCAGGAAACCAAAAACATTTAACACTTGATGACAGACTTTATATTGAACAGGCTCTAAATGAAGGAAAATCATTTAAAGACATTGCCAAGTTCCTTTGCAAAGATCCTACAACGATTTCAAAAGAAGTAAAACTACATCGAATGACTAACACTTGGAACAAAGGCAGTTTTAACAATCCTCATAACTTTTGCGTCCACCGTTTTCACTGCAAAAAGAAGAATGTATGCGAAAAAATTATTATCTGTGATATAAAATGCGCCTCCTGTTCAAAATGTAATCAGGTATGCAAACGATATGAAAAAGAACAATGCAACCGTCTGGATAAAGCTCCTTATGTTTGTAATGGCTGTTCCAAACCACGAAACAAATGCACAATCCCTCATAAATATGATTATAATGCTCATTTTGCCCAGCGAAAATATGAAGAATTGCGTACTTCTTCAAGAGCAGGTGTAAACCTTTCAAAAAAAGAGGCTTTGGAAATAGATAAGATTGTTACACCTTTAATACAACAGGGACAGTCCCCTTATCAAATCATTACGAACCATCCTGAACTCGGTTTCAGTGTCAAAACCCTTTACAATTACATCGATCAGGGAATTCTGCTTTCAAGAAATATTGACTTAAAAAGAAAGCCTAAATTTAAGCCAAGAAAGCATACTAAAAAAGGAATACAGAACAAAGAAATCTTTATCAACAGAACCTATGATGATTTCCGAAAATTAAATCCGGAGCATTTTGTGGAAATGGATACGGTTGTTTCTGCCAAAGGCTCTAATAAATGTATTCTTACCTTTTATGATACTGAAACAGAACTCCTAATTGCCAGGCTATTGAACCGGTGCACTTTAGGAGCTGTTCGCATGGCAATTGATACTCTTGAAAAATCTCTGGGGACATATGAATTTCTAACTGTGTTTGAAACTCTGTTAACTGACCGCGGAAGCGAATTCAGCGATCCAGTTGCAATTGAAACTGGAATACATGATATCCAGCGCACCAGTGTTTATTTCTGCGATCCTATGAGAAGTAATCAAAAAGGGGGCATTGAAAATGTACATACAATGTTACGTATGATTATTCCAAAAGGGACTGTATTTACAAATCTTTCTCAATGGGACGTACGGAAGATGATCAATCATATCAACTCCACTCCAAGAAAAAAATTGGAGGGTAAGACACCTTATGACTTGGCACTCAAAAAATATGGCCCCGAGATACTCGAGGCCCTGCAACTAAAACTTATAGCACCAGATGATGTGATACTTTCACCTAAGTTGCTAACAAAATAAACTAATTTTTATAAAAATCCGCTATCAGGCCGAACTTTAAAATTTCATTCCGAGACCGGTGGAATTTACTTTTACACAACGAAATTCCAGTGGTTTGTTTGCCATGCCCAAAATAACAAATTTTTATAAAAATGTATCTTTATTTTATCACCAATTCCTTAATATATCGATAAAAACTTTAAAATTTATACAAATTTTAAAGGGGGTGTGGAATTTAATCTTGCATACGGAATTTACTTTTTCAATTCAGCAAGAACTAACCGTGCGTGCATGCACGCTAGCAAAACTACAATACAAAAAGTCCTACTGTTAAATGTTCATAACACACCTAACAACAGGACTTTCTCAATCCTATAAAGCATTGGCAATAGTTATTACTTTTTTACTATATGCTTCTTGATCTTCCATATCAATTAAGCGATATGCCTCTTTTTCCGATAGGCCATATTCTTCTTTTAATTTTCCCATAATTTCCTGTCGAATTTTTTTATAATCCTCACTTACCTCTAACTCTTTTGCATCATCTATGTGAGCATCATATTTTTCAATTCCCTTTAATAAAGAATCCAATGCTTCTGGATACATTCGTATCTCTGTATAATTCTCATAAGAGTTCCACTGCTTATTTAAATACATTACCATTTGTATCTTATCAAACAAAGGTGCATCTTCTTCCTTCATTTCCAATCCCCAAACAGCATCATATGCCGCATTATACTTATCTTCTTGAAAATATGCCTCTGCTTGATTTACACTACTATTATAATGAAATTTATCCGTTCCTAATATAACAATTACTGCAAAAACACCCATAAAAACAAACACAATAGCTGCACCTACTCTATTTATTCTTCCTTCGTTAGCAGCTTCTAGTTCAGCTAATTCTTTCCAACGTTGTTTTTCAATTTTCCGTTCTTCCTTCAGACGAGCCTTCTCTTCTTTTTTTGCTAACTTCTCCGCCTTTTTCGCTTCCTTAGGATCAATTTTAGCTTCTCCAGAAACACCCTCTTCTAGTTTTTCTGCAGCCTCTTTTTTAGCTGCTATCTTATCCTTACGTTCCTGCTCTTGCTTTTCTTCCTTTTCTTTTTGCTTTTCCCATTTTTCATCTTTAATATTTCCAAATAGGCGTTTCCAGATACTTGGCTTTTTTTCTTTAACCTGTGCTATTTCTTCCTCATCTGGCAAGTCATCTAAAATAATATCGCTACCCATAGCAACATCGTTATTGGATATAGACGATTCAACCTCTGTTGAGTCACTTCCAATACCCTCCAACATTCCAAGCAAATCATCCATTTCTTCACTAGCTTCCGACGATTGTCCTGTATTATCTTGCGGGTCACTGCCTATACCATCAAGTAAATCATTTACAAAGCTTAACGTATCCTCAGAGGTTTCTGCATCTTGCATCCCTTCCGATAATAATCCCTCTAGGTCTTCTACACCCACTGAATCCTCTAGCATACTCTCTAAATCATCATTGGATTCTGTATCCTGACTTTCTAAATTCTCTAAATCTAACATAGATGTCAAATCATCCCCTACACTCTCAGACATTTCATCTGGTACATCTAAAAGCTCTTCCAGCATATCAGTTCCATCATCTTCTTTTGAAAAGTCACCTAAAACTTCTAAATCCTGTGGTTCGTTTCCAACTACATCATCCTGATCTTTGTTTTCAAATTCATCTATCTGCATAGTCTCAGCATTATCATCAATGGACTTATCTTCCATTTGAAAGTCATGAACAAAAATATTAGGATTTTCTAAATCATTATCTGGATCCTCAAGCTTAAATTCCAAATCTATTTCATTAAGCTCTCCATCTAATTCAGGTAATTCAATATCTTCCAAATTAAAATCTTCTAATTCCGAAAAATCAAATTCCTGTTCCTCTACAGAATCCATGTCATGCCGACAACTCTCGCATAATTCACTTCCATTCTCTACTTCTGCCCCGCAAATTGTACATTTGCCCATAAATAAGCCCCCTCATCTTGTATTCCTTATGAGTTATGGTGGAGTAATCTCTTTCTTAATCCTTTAACGATACTTTGCAATCAAACGATCTATACACTCCACTAGCATTCCAATTTCTGGTTTTGACAATTGAGCGTCAGCTCCCAATTTTTCTCCTTTTTTTCTCATTTCCTCATTAACTAAAGAAGAGAAAATTACAACTGGAATATTTTTTAACGTATCATCATTCTTAACCAATTTTGTTAAGTGATGCCCATCCATTTGTGGCATCTCAATATCCGTAATAACGCACTTTACTTTATCAAAACAATTTCCTTGCTTTTTATATTCTACCAGCTTATCCCAAGCCTCTTTCCCATTGTACGTAACGGTAACATTATCATATCCTGATTTTTTCAATGAATCTGTAATCAACTTACTTAGTAACGGTGAATCCTCTGCAATAAGTATTGGCACCTGAGTCCTTTCCCTTGGTCCCATATTATCCAAATCAGACACTCGCAAGCTTGTTTCCGGACTTATGTCATTTACAAGCTTCTCAAAATCCAATATAATAATCAATTTATTATTAATTTTTATGATACCTGTGGCTACACCTGCTCCTGCAGTGTTTATAGTACTATCCGGTTTAACAATATCTGCCCATGACACACGATGAATCCCCACCACCTCATGTACATGAAAACCTGTATGTAACTGATTAAAATTTGTGACCACAAACATATCCTTTGTTTCATCTGCTGATGGTGGTAATCCAAGAGATTTTGCCAAATCTATAATTGATATAATAGATTCCCTTGGCATATAAATCCCTTCAATAGAAGGGTGTGCATTTGGAACCGGTGTAGGCTTTTTGTATGTCAAAATTTCCTTAATTTTAGCTACATTTATTCCATAATAATTGCCCCCAACGCGGAATTCTAAAATTTCTAATTCATTCGTCCCACTTTCTAATAATATATTTGTATCCATACCCCATTCCTCCAATCCTCACATTTCAACTTCTTTGATTATACATCATTTTAGACAAATTATCAAATTATTTTATATATTTTTTGTTTATTTTGTATTAAATTTTTTTTAATTTTTTTTAATAAACCTTTTTAATCTTCTAGTACAATGTGCATCTCCTCTGTCAGATGCGTTTTTTAGCCAAGGAAGCGCATCCCTACTCTTATTATGATATAAATATAAATCCGCTAAATGCCTCTGTGCATTCACATCCCCCTGCTCAGATGCCTTTAATAACCATCTTTCCGCTTCTCTTATATTCGATTTTACATCAAGTCCAAATCGATATTTAATGCCAAGAATACATTGCGCTGTAGAATATCCTTGTTCTGCCAAATCAAAATAATATTGCAGTGCTTGTTTCACATTATTTTTTTCTTTTATTTTTCCTGAGTCATATATCTGTGCCAATGCAAATTTCGCTCTAGCATGTCCTTGCCCTAATGACTTTAACAACCAACTTTCAGCTTCCTTATAATCTAAATGTTGAGATTTCTCATTAGCATAAAACATTCCTACTTCATATTGCGCATTTGCATTGCCATCTATTGCTAACTTTAAGTTCTTTTTGTCATCAGCATTCATAAATTCTTCGTATAAAACCACCTTTTCTTTAACAGGTTCTTTTTCCTTTTTTTCAGTTATTGATTTTGGTGTAGATTCTACTTCTATTACTTTCTTTTCTGGCTTTTTTTCCTCTAATACCTTTACCAAATCCTTTTTTTTAGGTATTTTCTTCTCTGGTTTTGGTACTTCTTTTACTTCTTTTACTTCTTTTACCTCTTGCTTGTTCTCCTTTTTTTCTTCTTTTTTCTTAGTTTTCTTACCCTCAGGCTTTTTTCTCGGTACATAAACCTCTACCTTCCACTTATGAATAATCATAAAGCTTTCAAGTACTTCAAGCAGCTTCCACTCTTCCATTTCTGGCACCAGAGTTTGAACGGCCTTTGTTAAAAATGCTATCTGTTCTTTTTCACTTTTATCTATATTCTGATAAAATTCTGCAATCAAATGATGGTCCGCCATTGTTTTAAGATTATTAATTTCTTGTTCCTCATTGGGAAACACTATCTTGTATCGACGAACTAATTTTGTTTCAAATCTATCTAAATCACTTTTATCAAGACTAGGGAGGATTTTATTTAAACGTTCCACCATAGGGTGTGGATAATCCGCATGTAAATATATCGTGTCTGTTGACTGTTTATTCATTCTTCCTCACTCCTTTTATCGCATACTTATAACTCTATATTATTTCGGATTTATTTTACAAAAATATTATAAACTATTACATTTTTATTGTATGGGTTCATCTGGTGTTACTGAATCGGGTATGCAGTATATCTTTCTAACCATTTTTTGTGTATCCCTGGTGGAAGACACTATAAAAAAATGAAAGAACTTTTTCCCAAAAAAAATCATGGAACTGTACTAACTGGAACATCAGTTACTTCTATAGCATACCTCTTTTTAAGTCTATACTATATTGTACTATTTTCCATTTATGTAACAGCACCATGATTTCTTTTATAAACTTCTTATTCTTCTATATATTCTACACCTGTATAATTACACATAGCTTTTGCAATTTCTTTTGCACTTTCTTTCCAGTATTTTTCATTTCCAAACATTGTCTTCGCTTCTCTTAGATTAGTCATAAATGCACATTCTACTAATATACTTGCATCCGTGCCCATTGCCTCTGTATTACATAAAGCAAGATTTTGGCTTTTTACACCACGATTTATCTGATATGTTCCTTTTATCATTTCGTTTAGTACTACCTTTGCAAGCCCTTTTGAGGATTTAGCTAAACTGGAACTACTATGATAATATATTTCAAGTCCACTAGCTTTATTAAATTTTCTCCCTGTTCCAACAGCATTAAAATGAATACTTATAGAATACTTACACTTATTTTTCTTTATATTCTTTTGTCTATTCGATAGGGATACATCTTCGTTACCAAATGCAGATTTATATACTGAAAAACCACATCTTTCCAATTCCTTTGCTAAATATTTTCCAACACCTACATTTCCTTGATGTTCACGAATACTTTGCCCCTTTTTTACATCTATAATTCCATCGCCTTCAAAGTCTATATCACAAGGCATTTTGGGTGAACGTTTTCCAGGTGTATATGCACCATGACCACAGTCCACTGCAACCTTAGTAGGTTTCATACCCACGTAAATATTTACTTTATTTTCCCCATACTGATATATAAAAGGAGTATTTTTTTTCTTTTTTATAACTATCACTAGGTCTTCTTCTGTATTTTTTACAGAAACTTCACTTACATATTTAGCATCTAAAATTTCAGCAAAATAATCCTTACTTACGGAAGTATTCTTTAATATAAGCTTTATTTTCTTTTTTGTAGAAGATACCTTTACGTTAGGTGTATCTACACATTTAAACGTAATAAAATCCTTATTTTTTTTGTCCTTTACTACTAATTTCTTAATAGAGTTGTCTTCTTCCTGTAATTTTTCAAACTTTCTTTCTAAGTAAGTGCCACCACTCTTTTTTATTATAAGCTTTTCTTCAGATAGCTGTTCCTTATATGTAACAACATCTATAGCAGAAAAGAAAAACTCAGAGGAAATCATATAACTTTCCACGGTATCTGTAGCTATTCTTCTTATTTTTGTTGGCATTTCAAGCTCCTTGCCATTAACAAGAGCTTTCTTACTTCCTTTTTCTATGATAATTTCATAACCACCACGTTCTATTTTAATACTATCTGGTAGTTCTTCGACTTTTGCATTAATAGGAGCCTGTTCTAATACATCAACAGGAATTATAATCTGCTCATCAAAAACTAAACCTGGAATTGTATTTTTAAGAGAAATCGATTTGTTATTATATTCAACTGTTTGAATCATTTTCCCAGAATAGTAAAATACATTATTTCCCTCTTTATATTCCTTAGGCTTTTCTAAATTAACTCGTATCTTCCTATCTGAAATTTCTTCAATAGTATACTGGTATAATAAATTGACTGCAACAAACTCAATAGGGACAAAGATTTGTTCTGTCCCATCTTCCATCATCTGTTTCACAGGCTCTTGTTCCATATAAGCAGTAATTCCATCAATCATTGCTTCCTTACTTCCTACTGTTAACTCAATTTTTCTATTATGCTTTGATATTATTACTTTTCCTTCTGTTTCATCATACTCATATTTGCTTCCTAATGCATCTTTAAAAACTTCCTCACTGGGAACCATAAATACACCGTCCTTAGAAAATCCCCTCGTATTTTCTTCTAAAGCCACTCCCTCAACTTGTACAATAACATTTTTTTTCACGTATGACTCTTCTGCTGCATATACATTATGCTGCAAGTCATACAAATCTTCATTTCTCATCACGCTTATAAGAATCAAAAGCATTATTACGAATATATTTCTTTTTTTCCCTTCCAATGTATCTCACCTTTTCTTCCCTATCTCCCTCTACGAATTCTCCCATTGTTCGTATAAAGGTTTTCTTGTCTTCTTTCTTGTCAATTCCACAAGATTTAACTTTGTCATATCTACAAAAACAGTTTTTACCGGATCCTCTTTTATATATTCTTTTAAGTTCCTTATCAACTCTTCTTTATATTCATTTTTCTTCATGTCAATAAAATCAACTAGAATAATTCCTGAATAGTTCCTTAACCTTAACTGTTTTGCAATCTCTTTTGCCGCCTCAATATTTACTTTAAAAAAAGTTTCTTCTGTTGGTCGTTTACCTGAAATAGCTTTACCTGTATTTACATCTATTACTACCATAGCCTCTGTTGGCTGTATTATTAAATATGCACCTGACTTTAGCCATACTCGTTCCTGCAAAGCTTTTTCTAACTTTGATTCAATCCCGTATAAATGTTTTAAGCTTATCTGTTCATCTTCATATAACACCAACTTTTTTAAATCGTCTGATTGATATTTTCCCAAAAACGATTCTACTTCCTTATATACTTGTACATTATCTGTTATGATCTCCTGTACATATTGGTCATATCCATCACGGATATCACACAAGTAACCTGCTGGCGCTTCACTTATCAATGAAAAACAAGTTTTATGCACAGCAGTTTCACAAATTCTCCTATACTGTTCACACAATATTCCTAGTTCTTTTTCAATCACATCCTCTGTTATACCTTCTGCATTTGTTCTTATAATAAAACCATATTCTTTGCTTTTATAATTTTCTAAAATCCTTTTTAGACGTTCTCTTTCTCCAATATCTTCTATCTTATTGGATATTCCCAGCTTTATTCTTCCACGAGTCAAAACACAATATTTTCCAGTAAAACTAAGATTGGTTGTAACCGATGGACTCTTTGATTTTACTGCCTCTGTGGTTACTTGCACAAGAATCTCATCCCCTATACAAATCTTTTTATTTTTTTGGGGATTGCAAAATATTGGATTTTCATTTTCTCCTAACGGAAGAAAACATATTTGTTTATTTTCTATTTCTACAAACGCAGCTTGAATATTTTTTACAATATTCATAACTTTACCTACATAAATATTTCCAACAATAGATTTTTTTTTACTATTTTCTATATTTACCTGTACCATTTCATATTCATGAAAAAGGGAACTAATTATTTTATCTTCATGTTTTGTAATAATTAATTTGTACACTACTATTCACTTCTTTTTTTTATATTTTTAACAAACCAATTTCCTTTATAAAATTTCGTGACCAAAAGCATCTAAAGGAATTAGTTTTCGATTTTTACCGTAATCTTTTTCGTCTACTTTATTATCGGCATTAATATCAGCATACACTTCCATTCGATGAATTTGATAAGCAAATGGCTGAAACTCTATTCCAGCAAATTTACAAAATGCTTCTATAATTACTTCTGGCTTAATATTAATTACACTTCCATTGGTAATCTGCATAAATATTCTTCTATTATTTTCGTATTGCTCTGCAACCGTATTCTTTAAAATTCCACCAGTTTTTTTTACAAACTCTTCCGGCATATAAGCCACGTGATAAATATATGGTCTAATATCCATTGTTTTTTCACTTTTTTTTGTTTTCTTTAACACAATAATTTCCGGTTGTTCTATAAATTTCTCAAACATCTCTCTATAATTTTCTGGAAAATCATATCCATCTTTTATTGAGATACAATAATCTGCCGCTGCTACTATAGACATAGCATTTTTACTTCCATCGTCTAATTCCACATAATTAACAATTTGAATTTCCTCATTCATTACTTCATTTAGTCTATCCATAGCTTCTTTAGAGGAAAATGAACTATTCAATTGCATATCCATATATTCCCCATCACTAGTCAAGCCTACCCCTAGCGGAGACGCAAAGGATATTAATTGGTGTGGATTAAATCCTTGGGAATAGGCCACATCAATTCCACTTCTTCGGATAGCCTTTTGAAAATAACGCATCACATCTAAATGCCCAATAAATTTCATAGAACCTGTTTTGCTAAACTTAATCCTGACTTTCAAAACACACACCTCCTCCAAATATCTTTGCACCACATCCGGCACATTTTTGCCTACAGTTTGGTGTTACAGTTTCCTGTTTTGCACGTTGATATTCTAACCATAAAAACTTTTTGGAAACTCCAATATCAATAAAATCCCACGGAAAAACTTCGTCCTCCTGTCGTTCTCTAGCAGTATAAAACAATGGATCAATCCCATTCTTTTCAAAACATTCCATCCAAATATCAAATTTAAAGTATTCAGACCAAGAATCAAATACACAGCCTGCTTTGTATGCATCATAAATTACTTTACCAAGCTTTCTGTCACCCCTTGCAAGAACACCTTCTAACATGGTTAATTCTGCTTCGTGCCAATTGTATTTGATACTTTTTTGATTTAATTGTTCTTTCATCTTTTGATTTAAAAATCTTTGCTTTTCCAAAAATTCTTCACTTGTTGCCATCCTTGTCCACTGAAATGGCGTAAATGGCTTTGGTACAAAGAACGATGTGCTTGATACAATACTAACCTTTCCATTCCTTTTGTCCTTTGGAATGGTATAATATTCTCTTGCTATTTTATCTGATAATACAGCAATACCTTCTATGTCTTCCTGTGTTTCTGTTGGTAACCCAAGCATAAAATATAACTTAACCCGATTCCATCCACTCTTAAAAGCATCCATAGCACCCTTTAAAATAGCCTCTTCTGTCAATCCCTTATTTATTACATCCCTAAGGCGTTGTGAACCGGCTTCAGGCGCAAAGGTAAGACTACTTTTGCGTACATCTTGTACCTTACTCATTACATCTAAAGCAAATGCGTCAATTCTAAGAGATGGCAGTGAAATATTTACACCCTTTTGCCTAAATTCATCTATTAAAAAATAAACTAATTCCGGTAACTCCTTATAATCACTGGAACTAAGAGAACTAAGGGAAATTTCCTCATGACCTGTACTTTCTAACATTTTCCTTGCTTTTTCTTTGAGAAAATCTATATCTCTTGGTCGTATAGGACGATATAACATTCCCGCCTGACAAAATCTACATCCTCTTATACAACCTCTTTGTATTTCTAGTACAACTCTATCTTGCGTTGCTTTAATAAATGGAACCAATGGTTTTTCTGGATAGTAAGTATTTGTCATATCCATCTGTACCTGCTTCAAAACCTTTTCTGGTACATTAGCATTATTGGGTTTAAAACTCTTTATTGTACCATCCTCCTTATACTCAACATGGTAAAATTGTGGCACGTATAAGCCTTCTATTTCTTTCGCAGCACGTTCTAAAAATTCCTTCCTACTTCCACCATTTTCTTTTATCTCTTTATACAAATCCAACATTTTATAATAATTGGTTTCACCTTCTCCAATATAAAAAATATCAAAGAAGTCCGCAATAGGTTCTGGATTATACGAACATGGTCCCCCACCAATTATAATTGGATCTTCTTCTTTTCTTTCTTTTGAAAAAATTGGTATTTGTGAAAGCTCTAAAATCTGGAGGACATTTGTATAACACATTTCATATTGTAACGTAATTCCCAAAAAATCAAATTGCTTTATAGGTGTTTGAGACTCCAATGCAAATAAAGGGATTTCCTTTTCTCTCATTATTTTTTCTAGGTCGGGCCACGGAGAATACACCCTTTCGCAATAAACATCTTCCCTCTTATTAAACATATCATACAATATTTGAATACCTAAATGTGACATTCCTATTTCATATACATCTGGAAAACACATACAAAATCGTATAGGAACTTTTTTAGGATCTTTTATTACCATATTAACTTCATTACCTATATATCTTGCCGGTTTCTCTACTGTAAGCAATATTTCATCTGACAACGCCAATTTTCTCATAAGTTCACCTTTACTATTTTCCTTCCTCTTTTAAATTAACAGTTTTCTCAATATAAATTTGTATCTTTTCTTCCATTTTTTCTATGTAATTGTTATACTCTACAATCGACTTTACAGATTGACAATTTATACTTTTATAACTGAATTCATTCTTTTTTACCACAAAAACAACTACCAAAACTAAAACAGCTAATACTAGTCTTATTCCAAAATGCCCTTTCCCTATATACTCCTGCTCCATATCAACATCATTGCCAAGCTTTTGATTTTCTTCTTTATCCTGCCCAACTTCTAAAACATGATATCTCTTTTCTAATTTCATTAGGCAATTCTTTCGTGCTGTTTCAATTCTATCTTTCCTTCTTATATGCTGTGTTGTTTCCATCAAAAAAACTCCTTTTTTAGTACATTATATTCTTTTTAAAAAAATTCATTCTGAACACAGCTCAATACTATATTTACAAATAGCACGAAACTCAATTAGCTTTTTTATTCATTATGCACTACAATCTGTTCTTTTTTATTAAAACAACTCATAAAAACGCCAATTTTTTCTCAAACCCATTTAATTATGTTATCATATTGCTATATCCATTGCAAGTAATTCTTTCTTCCATTATTGTTTCATAATAACCTATCAGTTTAGGTAGAGACAAACATTTTTCTGATATGTTTTTTCCTTGAAATCCTCAAAATTCTATGTTACGATTTTATTATTAAAAAATTTATAAGGAGAGTATTATGGAGAAAGACGAAAAAAAACAAGACGAACTAAGCGATTTCGAATTACTTGAGAAAACAAAAGCACTTCGAAATGCGAAAAGCACTATATACGTACCTAAAAAAGAACGTTATGAAGATTTAGGTTCTTCTGCAATTATTTTTACAGGATTTGGAGCTGTAGGTGACATGTTGGTAATTCTTAGCGTCTTAGATATTATCTCAATTCCATTCCTAAGTCAGGTTACCTCACAGATTACATTTTTTGTAATGTGTACAATATTCTTGATTATTGGTATACAATCGTGGTATAAAGCAAAAAAGCTTAAATATGAGCTAGGAGAAGAAGAAGATATAACAGACCAAATAAACAATTGGATGAAGGAAAATATTACAAGTCAACTTCTCTCAACCGTTGAGGATAAAAGTGTTTCCAGTGAAATCAACGATTTAAACAAATTAAACTATATAAGTGAGTTAACACTTTCTAATTTTCCTGACGTAGAAGCTGATTACATAGATCTTCTATCAGAAAAATTTTACAACACATTTTATGAATAAGAAAGAAAGTGGACAATTCCACTTTAACTCCCTAAATTCCTTATACATAAGGGACTTTCTCCACTTTGTGTGCCAAATTTATATTCCATATTTTAAATTGCAGGAGCCTTTCATCCCATACCAGGACGAAAGGCTTCCTTTTTACTTTCATTCTTTAGTAATTTCTGATTGGAAAATAGGTTCTTGTAATTTTTTTATTTCGTCTAAACGTTTTTTTAAGTAATCTATGTATTCTTTTATACCACCTTCTTCTGCGAATAAATCCAAATATACCTTCTTATCAAATTCCTTATTCTGAATAAATGGTATTTTTTCAAATTGTTCGGATTCCACAGCATCGGCAATACGATATAGTTCTTGTACTATATTCTTTTTACATTCCTCAATTTCTTTTCTTACTATTAGAATCTCCTTTTTTCTAGTCATTCTTTCTTTTGCCTTTTTTATAATTGACTTTTCTATTATCTTATCTTTTTCATAAAGTGGATACACTAACAGAAATGGATTGGATATTTTTATAACCGGAAAATCAGGCACAGCATGTCTTTTCTGGGTAAAATATTCTACAATCTCTACGTCTTTAGAAGCATTTTTTATACATTCCCCCTCAAGATAATGTACTCCTGTTTGCTCAACTATTTGCTCTTTTTCTTTTTCAAAAAAGCGAAAACCTACTATCTGAATTCCTATTTCCTTGTTATTCAATGAAATCACTTCATCTAGAACTTCTTCAATATTATATGACTTCACTTCTTTGGTACAAGGAAAAGCCCCAAAACACGCATTTATATATTGTACATATTTAGCCATACGATTCTCCTCCCTTTTATATTACAGCCAAATGTCTTTCACAAGATATAGGACAACTTTACCCACGTATTTATCCGCCACATTCTTTCACATCCTCACAGTATACCCATTAAAAAAGAAACAACACACACACCAAAAGAAGTATGTTTCTCACCACATACGGCTTATGCATTTGATATAGAAGGCACCTAGCATAAAGATATAACAATACCCCCACTCCAATGAGTGAGGGTATGTATTTTTTAATTTGTAAA
>JAFQAU010000304.1 GCA_017399885.1 Lachnospiraceae bacterium | reverse complement strand
TTCTTCCGAAACTGCCTTTAGACGTTCTTCAAATTCACCCCTGTATTTTGCTCCTGCCACCAAGGCTCCCATATCCAGAGCAAAAATTCTCTTATCCTTTAATCCTTCCGGAACATCTCCCCTTACAATTCTTTGTGCCAGTCCTTCCACTACTGCAGTTTTACCAACCCCCGGTTCCCCGATTAATACCGGATTATTCTTGGTTTTTCTGGATAGAATCCGGATGGCATTTCGAATTTCGCTGTCCCTTCCGATGACTGGGTCTAATTTTTGTTCTTTTGCTCTTTCCACCAAATCATAGCCATATTTGTTTAAGGTATCATAGGTAGCTTCCGGATTATCTGAAACTACATTTTGATTTCCCCTTACCGTAGCCAGACTTTCCAAAAATCTTTCCCTCGTGATTCCAAAGGCATTCAAGATTGCTTTTACTTCTTTCTTTGCTTCTTTCAACAATGCCAGAAATAAATGTTCCACAGACACATACTGGTCTTTCATGTTTTTTGCTTCATCTTCTGCAAAAATCAATACTTTATTTAAAGCATTGCTGATATAAATTTGTCCGCCGGAAACTTTGGACTTCTTCTCAATGGCACCGATAATCTGGGCTTCTAATACCTTTACTTCGATTCCCATTTTAATCAATAGCTTTTCTATCAGACTATCCTCAATACTAAGAAGGCTCAGAAAAAAATGTTCCTGGTCAATTTCCTGGTTTCCATATTCATAAGCAATTTTTTCGCAATTTTGTACTGCTTCCATAGATTTTTGGGTAAACTTATTAATATTCATACCTTTTTCCCTCCTATTGCTTTGTTCTAGAACTAATATAACACTCATTGTTAGCACTGTCAAGAGGTGAGTGCTAATTTTTTCTGACAATTTCACCAACCTGCCTGACTTCTTTTATAAACATCCTATTTTCCTCAATAAACCGAGGATTTGACTATAAAGTCTACTATGCTATAATAGATATGTGATGCCTCAATAATTCCTATACCCTAAATATTTGATGCACAGCAAAAAAACTAAAATAAAAAAAGATAGGATGAAACTCATGAAATACGAACTTGCGATTTTTGATATGGATGGAACCATTTTAGATACTTTAGAAGATTTGGCAGACAGCTTAAATTATGCTCTTTCTTTATCCGATTTTCCAGCCAGAACCTTGGAAGAGGTAAGAAGTTTTGTTGGAAACGGCATACGGAAGTTAATTGAAAGAGCGACTCCTGCCGGAACTTCACCGGAAGACTTAGAAAAGGTATACACCGATTTTACTGCTTATTATCCAAAACATTGTTTTGATAAAACAAAACCTTACTCTGGTATTATAGAAGTAATTCAGGAATTAAAAAAACAGGGAATAAAAACTGCTGTTGTTTCCAACAAGGCAGATTATGCCGTACAAATTTTATGTAAACAGTATTTTGATGGATTGTTTGATTTCGCATTGGGGGAACAGGCAGGAATCCAGAGAAAACCAGCACCGGATTCTGTCAATATGGTTTTAGATAAACTTAGGATAAGCCGTAAAAACTCCGTTTATATCGGGGATTCTGATGTGGACATCAACACTGCCATGAATGCTGAAATAGATTGCATTTCTGTAGACTGGGGATTTCGTGATGTTACTTTTCTTCTGGAACATGGTGCAAAAACCATTGTTTCTTCACCAGAAAAGTTACTTCATAGTCTAATCTAGACTTTTTTTGGAAAAAGCTTTTATTTCCTTTTTACATTTGCTGCATAAAATATAGTAAATCTTTTTATTTGGAGCAGTTTATGTATTTTTTCTTTCTTTTTTTACTACTGTTTGTATTATGCGGATTCCTCTTTTTTCATAGACGAAAGAAAAAAGCATGTCAAAGGATATGCAATATGAATACCTGTGAAAAGTGCGAAAAACTAGAAGATTTAATTACTCCTTTCGGTTACTGTTATAATTATAAACAAGATATTTTTTCCACTACGATAGATGCCTGGCAACGGGATTTTGGTTATACTGAAGCCTATAACCGTTATGCCCCACGTTTTAACATGGTATTTGACAGTGAACCTATCTACTTTAACTACAAAGAACGCACCTGGTTAATCCAATTCTGGAAGGGTCAATATGGCATCAATACGGGCGGTGAAGTTGGCATTTATTACAGTGATTCCATCGTGCCGCCTGCCTTAAGAAACCTTACTTTATTTCAGGCTGTAGACAACAAAGATATGCTTCCTATTTCCATGCACCTGTTAAAAGGAGAATGTACCCTAGGCATGATGCGAAAAAAACATTGGTGGCTTACCATCTTTGACCTTGGAGAATACTCCAGCCCCTCAGAACTTTCCATAAATATCAGTATCTCCTTTCCAAATAAAGAAATGATGAATGCCTTTGTTGCTTCCTTGTTAGAAAAAGGTTATACGCAGGAAGATCTTTATGTTTGTGGAACAAAAGTACATTTTAAATATGATACCTGTTCTACCTGCTCACTTCCTTTCTTCCGTGGTCTGCTTTGCCGCTTTTCCCAATGGAAGAACCGGAATTTTTGCAGACTTTATTTATGGGCTACGAAACCTTTTTCCTCTTCCCTAGACCGCGTATTATGCCTTTATTATTGTTTACCTTTTGCCTTTCGCCGTTTATTTCAAATAAAACGATATAAAAAACAAAAAAGGAATTAAAATCTATGAGTTATAAAAAAAGACTGGATGCCGCTTTTCAAACAGCTCCCACACTACCTATTTTACCATCCTCCAGATTTGTATTTATGAGCGATTGTCACAGAGGTATTGGGAACTCAAACGACAATTTTCTAAAAAACCAGCATATATATTTTGCAGCCTTAAACTATTATTATAAGATGGGATACACCTATATTGAAATAGGAGACGGAGATGAACTATGGGAAAATCCAGATATCACACATATTAAGGAAATCTATAGTAATATCCACTGGCTTTTGTCCTTATTTGCTCAAAAAAAACGCTTATATTTGCTATGGGGAAATCATGATCTTGAAAAGAAATTTTACGATTCCTCTGATTTTTCTTTTTATGAGGGTATCATATTAGAAGATTCCATTTCCCATAAGGTTCTTCACCTAACCCATGGACATCAGGCGGAACTATTAAATTCTACATTTTGGAGACTGGCACGTTTCCTTGTCCGC
>JAFQAU010000303.1 GCA_017399885.1 Lachnospiraceae bacterium | reverse complement strand
TGAACCAGCTTTTACCTACTTCACCCTGAGCCATCTTTACTCCATAATATATGGATACAATAATGATTAAAGTAAGCCATGTAGTACCGGCTCTCCTGTTTGCTTTCGCTCTGAAATATGCCTCATCATAATTCTGCATACCTTTTCCACCTTTCTACGTGTGTTTGCACTATAATCTCTTATATTGTATCACAAACCAATTAATATTTACAATATTGTCTGTTTATTGCATCTATCTTTTTCTTCTTTTTACATTTTTCAGTTGTTGACCATATATATTTCAGTTTTATATCATTAACAAATTCCTTATTAACCAAAAAGCCAGCAATCACATTTTTCTCGCGCTTGCTGACTTTTCTTTTTTAACATTTCATCAATTCTTTCAAATATTTTAGACTCTCATTTAGCTTCTCTAAATTGATTGCTCCATCCTCACATACAGAGGATGCTCTATTGCAAAAGTACCTTTATATCTTACTTCCTCTAATTCCCTAAAAAATGCCTCAAACTCAATTCTTCCTTCTCCTGGATGAAGGCTTCTAAGCTTCTTTGTATGTTGTTTTTCCACTTATAGTTGAGCTTTGTTTAAAGTAATCCAATTAAATCATTTTAGTTATCTATTAAATTCTCCTGTTCTATCTCTTTTCCATACTGCAATATACATTGCTTAAGTTCTTCGAGTTCACCTGCGTCAATTTCTTTTATTTTAACAAGTTTATTTACCTCTACAGGAATACCCGCACCTTTTTGCAAAGCGTCTTCATAGGTCTTCCTATCCATATATAATGGCTTTACATTTTGAAAAACATTCTTTTTCATAAATTGAAATATTCGAATTCCACCATAATCCAAATCACTCCAATGATAAAACTCAACCGACTCATCTGCTACTTTTTCGAGCTTAGTCAAAAAGGCTCGCTCTTTTGGTGAAAGAAAACCATGCACATAGATATAAAGTATTTTAGGATCATATGTCATATTTTCATAATTTGCCTTATTTTCTATGGTAATTACTTTTTTCACAGCCATAAGCGAAATTGGTACCGCATTGGTTAATGTTTGGGCATTTAGGGTCGTACCATAAAACATGCCTGTTGTGTTAACTGTCGTCTGCTCTAAGGGATTAGTACTATTTTGAATCCGGTAAGTAATTGCGCCTTTCCATTCTAATGTCTGAGAATAATTTAATATATGATGCTCTGCAAGAACCTGATAATCCTCCATTTCATCAATGACTCTTGGTGAATAATTTCTTAAAATAGTAATTGTTTTATTTTCATACAAATTCTCAAATATCTTAGAATCATTTAATACATCAGAACTGAATTTTCTTTTCCAAATATCATTTTCCAATGCACCAAGTGCATTCAGAACCTTAAAAAGATTCTCATCCTTGGTATTTTCAGGAATATTGCCTTTCTCCAAAGCCCTTAATAACACTTGTCTATAATACTTATGCAACCACTCTGTTTTCGTTTCACTGTCATAACGTTCTATACATTCTCTAATTTCCTGCAAAAGAAGATTAGGATTTTTTATTTTCTCATATTTACATAACGCTTGCATATTTTCTACTGGAAAAGTAATGCCCTTAAAATCTGAATTAACGCTTGTCCAAGAAACAACAATCAGCCCTGCCCTTTCCAATGCCCTAACCTGTTCTAGCATTTGACCGCTTGTAAGAATCCCCTCTTTTACCAAACCATCTAAAAGCTCTTGCTTTTTGGGATGTTTCTTTCCTGTTACCTTTCCTGACCGGTATTCTGGTGTATCAACTTTATTTATCAGCCATTGTCCAACTGTCTGTATTGTGACCTTCTGCTTCTTCGTTTTCTTCTTCGAGTTCATCTTCTTCCCCATTCTCCATAAGTTTCAAATATCTTCCTTTATCAATATGCATCATAGATATCTGATTGTCATTAGACCGTCTAAATCCATATACACAGTCTACATTTCTTATCAAAGACTGCAAACGTTCATCCGGTACACATACAATTAACTGTAAATCCATCTTCCTGGCATAATTTAAACATACTTCGCTTCGTTCCTGATCCATTTTAGAAAATGCCTCATCTAATAATACTAATCGTATCTTAGATTCTCTTACACTTTGCTGCATATACAACATCGCAAAGCCTGCAAGCAGTGCTACATACTTTGGATTCTGTCCTTCGCCACCAGAATCACGTCCTGCCATTTCATCTACAAAGTTTTCACGTATAACATTTCCCTGTTCATCTGTTACCTGCTCATACATACTAAATGACAGATAATTCCGATAATCTGCATATTGTTCCATCTCTCTTTGCCGTTGCTCACTATTTCTATCTTCACCAGCTTTTGGCGGCATAAATTTATCAATGAGAAGCTTTATCTTATCTTCATATTTACGATAAAATTCATCTTCCCCTAAGGTTAACTGTCCATCACATACCAAGGCATCCACATTCTTACTGTCTAACTCTTTTGCCATAAGCATATCATAGAATTGACCATTGGCATTTTTTGCCGCTTCAATCTTAATCTGATAAATACTATCCGAGAAATTCGTATCACGAAGCAATCGATTAATTTCATTTTTATGACGATTTGCTGCCTTAATATCTCCATGAATAGTGGCAATTACATTTTCCCGCAAACTTTTATATATGGTATTGCATTGTTCCTCGAATTCTGCCTGATATTTCGGTTCAAAATCGTTTCTACACTGATTTAAGACCTGACAATACTTCTCGTTTGTTTTTTCTCCCCCACTAAAGCCATAATTCGGATATGCTTTATTAAACTTATTTCTTTCCATATACAGTACTTCATTTAATTCATCCCGCTTCTCGCCCAGCCTCTGCATTTGTGAATTGATTTTACTCTTGATATTTGTAACACTACTTTGTCTTAATTCTTTTTCAGCCTCCTGTTCCATGTCTTCATTTTCCACATATCCCATGCTCTTCTCATCTAATTCATTTTTCTTACTCTCAATTTCTTTTTCTCTACCAGCAATCCATTTTTCCTTGGCAATACAATTGTCTTCCAGTTCTTTTTCCTGTCGTTTAATTATCCCAAAAGCCTCTTCAAGCTGTTTTACTTTTTCTTCTAATTGCTTGTATTCGCCTTCTTTTAAAAGATGAATTACCTGTTCTTGCTTTTGTTTTTCTCCTAACGCTTTTTCTAATTCCTGCTGGGCTTTTGAAATTTTTACAACATAGTCATAATCTCTATCCAAATGCTCAAATCGATTGGTTTCCTTCAAGTGATTTTCTATATTTACAATTTCCAGATACTCCTTGGTCAGCTTTTCGACTTCCTCTTCATATTCCTTTAACTTTACCTTAGATACTTTACATCCTATACAGGCATTGGTCGTATAATCTTTTTTACGCAAATGACGAAATATAAAATTGCTATAAGAATAACAATCTGGTGTCACACCATCTCTTACCTGCTCCAGTTCTTCCACCGACTGACATTTTATGATATGTCCTAAATATCTCTGTAAACAGATATCAACGTAGGTTTCTTTCGTCGCAACTGCTTCATATAAAGAATTCGCAAGTACTTTTGGTTCACTTGCTACAATAGCTGCTGAATTGATTAAATCCACTTCTTCATATTGCTTCATTTCTCTGAAATACACTGCTGCATCGTGAGCATACTGTGGCTCTGTAATCAAAGAAAGTTTTGTTCTTCCAAGCCTTCCTTCTATGGCATTTTTCCATGTTTCTTCTTCTACATCAAATAAATCTGCCAAAATATGAACCTTAATCGTTCTGCCATAAGCATCGCTCAGCCTTCTTTCCAATGCGCCTCTTGCCTGCTTTAATCTGTCGGAATAAGATTTTCTGTTATTCTTCATATCATCTACAAGCTTTTTCTTTTCAGTTAATGCTACATTTATATCTCTTTTCTGTTCTCTTACATTTTCTAATTCTTCCTCAATATTTTCTTTT
>JAFQAU010000302.1 GCA_017399885.1 Lachnospiraceae bacterium | reverse complement strand
TGCTAAGATATGCCTTATGGTATGCTTGGTAAAGATTATCTACAGCCTCCATGATAGTTTCAATAGTCACCGCTGAAAGCGAAAACTTTTTCTTTATATAATTCAAGATATCCGCTTCTTCCTTTGCCAGAACACTATCTACCATTATCATTCCATATACTTCATAAAAAATTATTCTCTGTGATAATTGCGTTCTTTCACTAAAATAATCTATCAGAGCATACATTTCCATTCCGCTTTTTTCAAACTCCTCGATTCCCAATTCCTTTCGGTATGCATCTACTACTTCCTGCTCCTCTTGTGCATATGTTCCATCACTTTGGGCTATCGCACTTACTAATTCTAATAAATTCTGCTTTTCTTCTTCCTGTAATCCATATAAAAACATATTCGTCCTCCTCTTTATAAGCATTCCTTCAGTCTTCTAACTTCTTTTTCCAGTTTCTCAATTTCATCTGCATAAAGAACACTACCTAAAAAACGACTTCTCAAATCCCTAATTCTATTCTCACGTACATATATCTGTTCTTGAATTCTTGCTTTTTGCTGCTCCTTGTTTGTATTATTGGAATCAATCATTTTCTTAATGCCAATTCCGGCCAAACCCACAAGTAATCCGACAACAGCACCGGCTGCACCAACTTCCTGATTTCGAGCCTCCTCAAATTCGTATTCCATAATCAATCTCCCTTCATTGATATACATAGCTGGTTAAGCTGATTTACTTTACTTAATTGTACATCTAACAGCATGCTATATTTTCCTGTTTCTCTTATCCAAAACATGTCCTTTGCCTGATTCCAGCCTTCCACCCTTTCATATTGTCTAATGTCGAAGGAATCCAAAAAGTTTTTCCCTCTACTCAACATGCTAACTGCACTATCTTTATCACCTAACCGTAAAGACATCTCACAAAAAATTGCAATTCCCTTCATATATTCCATTAGAGCCATATGTGCCTGCTTTTCTTTTTCCAGTACTGTTGTCACTTTCACTGTAAACAGCCTCTTTTTAAAGTCCTTTGGTATTCCGTTAATATATTCTATAGTAGCTTTTATATTTCCACTCAATTGATTCAAAGCAATTCCCAAATCATTTCTACTGGCAATCAATGTTTGCTTCTTAATATCAGTAAGTTCATATCCCATGCATTGTAATACCTGCTCTGCATTTGCAATATTCGCCACCCTGTCAATATGAAATTGCAATGCCAGGTCACTAATACCGGAATTTATTTTATCAAACTCACTAAACACATATTCCACTGCAAATTGTATTTTTTCCTTTAACTCTTTTGGGACATACATATACAATGTTTCCTCATCGTATTCAAATGTAATATCCCCATCCTTCTTCTCAGCTCCAACTAAAATATGACTGATACTATTAGGCAGTTCTGATGGCAACAATTTATTAATACCATTCCTGTCTATACTTCCGTCAGCATTAAAAATGTGACACTTTTTCGTTTCATATACTACAGTGTCTATAATCTTTTTTGCTTGATTTTGATTCATTCTTCATTTTCTCCTTAACGCCTCTTCTTAAAATCATCTACAACATCTGCTAAATTTTTCTTTTCAACTCCTAACTTAACCAATGCTTTGTGCGTTATTTTTTTTGCCTTTTTCTTTACGACCTTTTCTACCTTTGCAAGATTTTCCTTAGCAATTTCACTTCCCACCTCACTTGCTACTGTTTCCACAACGCCCTTCACTTTATCAATCGTTTCATTTTTCTTTTGCAAGCTCGCCACCACTTGCAAATTCTCACCACATTGGGGGCAAAATTTACAATCGTCCATAATACTTTCTCCACACGCTTTACAAAACATCATTCTACTCTCCTCGACCATTTTTTATCTTTTACTCCAAAAGGCATTTCCCTACAACACCACACATTCTCTCTTCTATTGGTATTCTTTTTTTAATAACATCATACAATAAAATATAGCAATTTGCAAGGCTATATATAGCATACCGTTTCATCTCTTTTAACACTTAAAATTATATAGTTATAGAAAAAGGGAAGGTATTTCGACATGGAAAAGAAAACACAAAACTCGATTGCTAACAATATAAAAAAATATCGTTTATTAAACAATATGACCCAAAAGGAATTATCAGAGAAGCTTTATCTGGATACCCAATATTATGCACAATTGGAGCGTGGCGAACGCAATTTTTCCATTGAAAAAATCGCTATGATATGCTCCCTGTTTCA
>JAFQAU010000301.1 GCA_017399885.1 Lachnospiraceae bacterium | reverse complement strand
CAGAGGGACTTAGAATGCTTTCTGTATAATATAATGAAAACAACTAGGGTAGGAACTACCCGAAGTCACGCTTGTGGAGTTAGTAGGTTGCGAGGACGTTGAAGCAAGAAGCCAGTAAGCTTTAGCTTAGTGGTAGTTCACTTTTCCCAATGGTCTTATCTTAACTAGGTGACATTGGCTCGCCCAGAGGCTGACCTGTTGCCTTAGAACTAGCTACCCATTTAATACCATAAATACCAAGAAATATATACTCCCAAATACATTGCTTTGCTATAGATTCTATGCTATCATTATTATATCTATATATAAATAAAATCTAAAAAAGGGGGACTTTTCATGAAGAAAGAAAACTGTAAAAAACTTCTATCACTTACCTTAATATTGATGCTTTCTACCGCTATGGTGGCATGCGGAAATAGCAAGGAAGACAAGCAACAAGAAACACCAACTGAAACAACACAGGAAAATACCAATACAGGGGAAACTAATGTTGGTGAAGGGGATTCTGAAACAACAGAAACGAAAGCACCTGTTGATATCCTAACTGCAGTGTGGGAAACCTATAAAGAAGAGGAAAAGTTCCCTTGTGCAGGTGGAGATTTCAATAATACGGTTGATAATGCTCCCGGAACCTTTGATATAACTGACAAAGCATCGTTGGAGTCTGTTCTTCTTGTTCCACAGGATATTATGAAAAATATAGATACAGCAGCATCTCTTATGCATATGATGAATGCAAATACCTTTACTTGTGGTGCATTTCATTTAAATGATGCAAATGCCTTAGATGATTTCATAGCGAAATTAGAAGAAAAAATTGTAAATAACCCTTGGATGTGTGGTTTTCCGGATACCTTAATCATAGTAAAAATTGATGACACCAATATTGTTTCCGCATTCGGACAAGCTGATATAATTGAAAATTTCAAAGGAAAATTATTAGAAGTACACAATGGTGCAGAAATTGTAACTGAAAAAAATCTAGCAGAATAAAATAATGGTTTTTTCTAGTATTACTTTTTTATTTTATTTTCTGCCTATTGTGATAATTCTATATTATTTGGCTCCTTCTAAGCTTAAGAATACTGTACTCTTTTTTGTAAGTTTGTGTTTTTATGCCTGGGGGGAGCCAAAATATATATTACTTATGATTTTTTCAATTATAATTGGCTATGTATCCGGAATTTTAACAGAAAAGCTTCAAAATAAAATTTATAGAAAACTAGTTTTATTTATTTCTTTATTTATAATAATAGGGCTACTTGGATACTTTAAATATACAAATTTCTTTTTAGAAAATCTAAATAGGATAGATGGGGTATCCCTAAAGCTTTTAAATATTACCCTACCTATAGGTATCAGCTTTTACACATTTCAAATAATCAGCTACGAAATCGATGTATATAGAGGGAAAGTTTTCGCACAGAAAAATCCCCTTTCTCTTGCCTTATATGTGACAATGTTTCCACAATTAATTGCAGGTCCTATTGTGAGATATGCAGATATTGCAACACAGTTAGAGGAAAGAACACACGATTTCCAACATATTGCCTATGGAATCAGACGCTTTATACTTGGCCTTGGAAAAAAAGTTCTTTTGGCAGATGTTTTAGCGGAGTTCTGTGAAAATCTAAAAGTTACACAGGATGGTTCTGTCCTATACTTTTGGCTATATGCTATTAATATTTCTCTTTATATATATTTAGATTTTTCCGGGTACAGTGATATGGCAATCGGTCTAGGAAGCATATTTGGCTTTCACTTTCCTGAGAACTTTTATTACCCATTTTGCTCCAAAAGTATTACGGAATTTTGGAGACGCTGGCATATATCATTGGGCTCTTGGTTTCGGGACTATGTGTACATTCCAATGGGTGGAAATCGTGTAGGACGCATTAGAGGGTTTTTTCACATTTTTATAGTATGGATGCTTACCGGTTTTTGGCATGGAGCAAATTGGAATTTTATTGTTTGGGGATTATACTTTTCTTTATTCCTAATTGTTGAAAAAATATGGCTAGGAAAACAACTGGCAAAACACAAATACCTCTCTCGCATTTATGTTTTATTTATACTGGTTGTTAGCTTTGTTATCTTTAACGAAACAAGTATGGGGCAAATCCTTGCTATTCTTAAAGGGATGTCTGGCTGTGATGGTATCCCATTGATATCACAGGAGAGTCTGTATTTTCTAAAGAGCTATGGAATTACCTTTCTTATTTCTTTGATAGCTGCAACTCCTTTGACAAAGCTCTTCATAGAAAAATTACGAAGGAACTCTAAATTAGATAAAGCCATAAACGCCCTAGAGCCTTTCCTTTTATTGGGCTTCTTATTTGTTATTACAGCTTACTTGGTTGCAGGAACCTTTCATCCATTTTTATACTTTAGATTTTAATGAAAACAAACTCATACTGTAATTATTCAGAACCAACATTTGCAAAATCGTCATAAATAGCTTTATAAATTACCATATTGTTGAAACGGGGTGAGTATATGTCCTTACAGAAAAAAAACATAGTAGTAACAATCATAACGGGAAGCTTTTTTCTGTTTTTTTTCCTAATGAGCATACAAAAGAAACCAGATGCTTTTTCTTATACAGAAAGACGAAAATTATCCCAAAGACCAACGATTTCAGTGGAAAATGTACTTTCCGGAAAGTATGCAAAAGACATAGAGACTTATGCAACAGAACAATTTCCTTTTCGAGAACAATTCCGAAAAATTCATGCATTGTCCAATCGGCATATGTTTCAAAAAAAGGACAACAACGGTGTATACATGGAAGAAGATTTTTTATGTGATTTCAATTATCCTCTGAATAAAGAATCTATTCTATATGCCACAGACAAATTTCGTTTTATTTACGAAAACTATCTAAAAGAGAAAAACAGTAAACTTTATATTTCATGTATTCCCGATAAAAACTATTTTCTTGGAAAGAAATATGGTTATCCTAGTTTAAATTATGACCAATTATTTCAAATGGTAAAAAAAGAAACTGCATACATGGAATATATTGATATTATAGATTGGTTAGAGCTTTCAGATTACTATAAAACAGATACGCACTGGAAACAGGAATGTTTAATAGACGTAGCACAAAGAATAGGACTTGCAATGGGAAATAATACACTTCATACAGAATATAAGGAAGCATTATTAGAAAAGCCCTTTTATGGGGTATATTATGGCCAAGCCTCTTTACCATTACCCGCAGATGAACTAAAATACTTAAATACCAAGCTTTTTTCCAATTGTAGTGTATATGACCATGAAAACAAAAAGGAAATAGAAATCTATGATTTTGAAAAAGCAAACGGTCTGGACCCCTATGAAATATTCTTATCCGGACCTATCTCACTGATTACCATAGAAAATAAACACGCTACCACAGATAAGGAACTACTTCTGTTTCGTGATTCATTTGGAAGTAGTATCGCACCATTATTTGTGGAATCCTATAAAAAGATTACTTTAATAGATATACGATATATACCAAGCAGTTATTTAGATAAATTTGTTACATTTCAAGAGAATCAGGATGTGTTATTTTTATACAGTACACTTGTCTTAAACCACAGCGAAACACTAAAATAAAGGGAATAACTGTAACCGTTTAGCCAACTGCTGAACGATTACATTGAAAGTCCATCGGGCTAAAACAGCCTGATGGACTTTCAACTAGTAAAATATAATATATGCATACGTGGGCAATCAGTAAGATGATTGCCCCTACTTGAACTGTTACGAATAAATTGCATACAATCCAAGCTTCGCACATAGATACTATATTTTGTGCAAATATGCCACATATCTATTTATGAAGCTTGCTAAATTATCTATTATCTAATGATACATAATCCTTATGTTTTGCAACAGATTTGTATGCCGGACGAATAATCTTTCCATCATTTATAATCTCTTCTAAACGATGTGCACTCCATCCTGCAATTCTGGCAATAGCAAAGATAGGTGTATATAATTCCTTCGGTAAATCCAACATACTATATACAAATCCACTGTAAAAGTCCACATTGGCACTGACACCTTTGTATATTCTTCTTTCCTTGGCAATCACCTCAGGTGCTAATTTTTCTACCATAGAGTATAATTCAAATTCCTTCATGCGCCCTTTTTCCTCTGCCAAGCTTCTAACTAGTCCTTTAAAAATATCTGCTCTTGGATCGGAAATGGAATATACCGCATGACCCATACCATAAATTAAGCCCTTCTTATCAAATGCTTTTTTATTTAGCAAGTCACTTAAATACTGCTTAATTTCTTCCTCGTTATCCCAGTCCTTCAAGCTTACCTTCATATCCTCAAACATCTGGGATACTTTAATATTAGCCCCTCCATGTCTAGGCCCTTTTAAGGAACCTAAGGAAGCTGCCACAGTAGAGTAGGTATCTGTACCTGATGAAGTAACAACGTGTGTGGTAAATGTAGAATTATTTCCACCCCCATGCTCTGCGTGTAAAATTAATGCAATATCCAAAATCTTTGCTTCCAGCTTTGTAAATTTCTTATTTGGACGTAACATGTGAAGAATATTCTCGGCAGTTGAATACTCTTCTTTCGGCTGATGAATTACCAAGCTCTTTCCATCATGATAATGACTATATGCCTGATAGCTATACACTGCCAACATTGGAAATAACGCTACTAACTGCAAACATTGTCTTAATACATTCTCTACAGAGGTATCATCCGCATTTTTATCGTAAGAATACAATGTCAAAACACTTCTTGCCAATGCATTCATCATATCTGTACTTGGTGCCTTCATGATAACATCACGCACAAAGCTGGCTGGTAATGCATTACGATAACTTGCTAATAATTTATGAAATTCTTCTGACTTTTTCTTATCTGGTAATTCCCCAAATATGAGTAAATATGTGGTTTCTTCAAATCCGAATCGATCTTCCTCAAAAAATCCATTTGTAAGATCCTCAATATCAATCCCTTGAAAATATAACTTTCCTTCACAAGGAATCATATCCAGATCCACTATCGTATAAGAGCGAATCTCAGAAACTTCTGTTAGACCGGTTAATACACCTTTTCCATTTACATCTCTAAGACCTCTTTTTACATCATACTTGGTATAATACTCTGGATCAATCAATGCATTTTTCTTGCAAATAGATGCAAGCTCCTCAATCTCTGGTGTTATTTCAATATAATCTGTCATCTAATTCTCCTCTCCGATTCTTTTATTCTAAATTCACCCATAAAAGGTAACGTAACAGTTCAGCCGGAGACTGAACTGTTACGGGCAACTATAAAAAATTAGCTAAAAAGTATTAACTTTTTAAAGATTTACAATCTTAACATTACTATTATAACAGAAAAACGCCCCCAATAGGGGCATTTTATAAAATTTTTATAATTTGTTCATTATAAGCTATTGTACACTTTCTGGTTTTTCTTTGATAAATGTTCTTTCAAATAATGCATATGTACCTCACAGGTTTCCAACTAGCTTATATCTACTGTTATGATAATATGATGGCTCCCATTCTCCTTAAGCGTTCATGAAATTTTTTCTGTTTACCTGAAAACACGGTCCCTATTGCATGCATATTTACCAAAACTTTATATCCAAGCTTACATGCCCCTAAAGCAGTAAGCGCCACACATCCCCCTCCGTCTACTCCAATCACTTCCATTTCCTCTATGTGATTGTCCTGGCAAAATTTTACCAACGAAGAGTTAGAAAATGCATCAGCCTCATATTTATCAAAACACAAATCCGATACAATATGAAGCCCATTTACCAATTCAATTTCCTTAGTGCCCT
>JAFQAU010000300.1 GCA_017399885.1 Lachnospiraceae bacterium | reverse complement strand
TCTTCCCATATTGCTGCATCTTTAAGACTTCGTTCTACTATTTCATCCAATTTTTTCTTATCTTTTAGTCCATGAATTCTGGGACCATAAGCTACATTATCATAAATGCTCATAGGAAATGGATTAGGTTGCTGAAATACCATTCCAACTTTTTTTCTAAGAAGTGTTGGGTCTACATCTTTTGCATAAATATTCTGTCCATCAACTGTTACTAACCCTTCAATTTTTACAATACTGACTAAATCCTGCATACGATTTAAGGTTTTTAAAAATGTAGACTTACCACAGCCAGATGGTCCAATTAATGCTGTAACTGCATTACTCTTTATTTCCATATTAATATTTTTTAATACATGATGATCGCCAAAATATAAATTCAATTGCTCTACCTTAATTTTTGTTTTTTTCATAATTTCCTCAATTCAATGACATTCTACATATTTATAAAATCTGTTTTTCTCTTGTTCTAATTTCCAATGACTTAATCTGTTTTTACACGATTCCTAACTACTATTTTTGTCAGTGAATTAATAATAAAAACAATTATCAACAAAACTACCGCAATTCCAAATGCTACATCGTAATCTGCTTTTGACATACTAAGATATAATTCAATCGTAAGTGTCCCTCCAGACTCCATGATTTTTGTAAGATACGCTTTTGCACTATTAGGCAATAAAAATCCACTTCCTGCAGTAAACAATAATGCAGCCGATTCACCAACAATACGTCCTATTGCGAGAATTACACCTGTTATAATTCCGGGCATTGCTGATGGAAGTAAAATAGTCCGAATCATATACCATTTTGTAGCCCCAATACCAATTGCTCCATGCCGATAACTATCCGGAACCGTTTTTAATGCTTCTCTTGTATTTCCAATGATCAAAGGCAATATCATAAGTGTTAATGTCAAAGCCCCTGTTAAAATAGAATAACCAAATCCCAGTACCGTTCCAAAGAAAATCATTCCAAATAATCCAAATAAAATAGATGGAATCCCTGATAATGTCTGTGTTGTAAATTCTACAATTCTTACAAAGATTCCCTGCTTTGCATATTCATTTAGATAAATTGCTGAACCAATTCCAATTGGCGTTGAAATCAATAATGTAATAACTACTATATAAATCGTATTTAAAATATTACCTGCAATTCCATTCGTGCCCTTTAAAGTACTTTTTACCTGTGTAAGAAAATTCCAGTTAATAACATGAAATCCCTTTATAAACACATATATGATAATTCCAATTAAAAGAAGAACAGAAATAGCTGCTGCCAGATAAATCAGAAACATAAGTATGGCATCTTTTTGTTTACGCATGCTTATTTCCCCCATTTTTTATTATCTTCTCCATTATGACATTAATCATCATAATAAATGCAAACAATACAAGACCAATAGTAAACAATACTTCTCTATGTAAATCACTGGCATATGCCATTTCACTTACTAAAGCGGTTGTTAAAAATCGTACAGAATTAAATGGCAGAGGAATATTTACACTACTTCCCGATACTAAAGTAATAGCCATTGCCTCTCCAATCGCGCGTCCAACCCCCAACATAACAGCAGCCAAAATACCTGATTTTGCAGCAGGCAAAATAACATAAAAAATGGTCTGCATATGTGTTGCTCCCAATGCAAGAGAAGAACTTTTTAAACTCGGATGAACTGCGCGAATTGCTGTTTCGCTCATATTTATAACCGTTGGAAGTATCATGATTGCCAATACCAAAACTGCTGAAATCAGATTTGCACCACCTGTAAACTGATGTGTTTGGGAATCTTTAAA
Source organism: Lachnospiraceae bacterium (assembly GCA_017399885.1). GTDB lineage: Bacteria > Bacillota > Clostridia > Lachnospirales > Lachnospiraceae > CAG-411. Next base: position 2,044 of record JAFQAU010000300.1, on the reverse strand, counting down.
TAACAACATCTCCAGTTTATACATAATAGGATTCAAAATCATTATTCCTAATAATCCATAAATAACAGAAGGAATACTTGCCAATAATTCAATTGCAGGCTTTACTATTGCCGCTAATCTTTTTGGTGCCGCCTCCGCTAAAAAGATTGCTGTCAAGAGACCAATTGGAACCCCTATCAAAACTGCCATACATGTACCCACAACAGATGTTAAAATAACATAGAAGATACCATATTGCGGTTCGGCTGCTGTTGGTTCCCATACTGTTCCAAACAGAATTTCTTTAATACCAACTTTAAACAATGCCGGAGTTCCATTTATGACCATATATATCATAATCGATGCAACAGCAACAATCGTAAAAGAAGCACATACAGCAAAAATGACTTGTGCTGTCATTTCTGCTGCTGATTTTTTTCTCGAAGATTTTGAAATCTGCATTGTATCTGTTTTTTCCATTTTAATCTCCATTCCACTATTTTACAGTGGCACAAATAATAATAAACATCCTGTTTTCTTTCTATACTTAGTCCACTGTAATAAGACCAACCGCCTGAATCACTTCTTTACCTTCATCTGATACAAGATACTCAAAAAGTGCCTGTACCACCTCACTCTGCTGTGTAATTTCTCCTTTTGTTGCCATAACAAATGGTCTGCTTAAGAAATATGATCCCGCTTTAATATTTTCAACAGTAGGTTCCACATCTTCTAACGCTACCGCTTTAACAGAATCATTAATAACATCTAAGGAAACATACCCAATTGCACCAGGTGTAGAAGCAACTTTTGCCATTACAGCACCCGTAGAATCTAATTCATTTGCATATGTACACGCATCTTCTACTTCCAAAAGTTCTTCGAATGCTCCTCTTGTACCTGAGCCAGCTTCTCGTCCTACTACGATGATTGCACTGTCTTCTCCACCAATCTCATTCCAGTTCTTAATTGTACCTGTATAAATATCAATTAATTGCTGCTTTGTTAGATTTGTTACGGTATTTGCCGGATCCACTACAACTGCAATACCATCGATTGCTACTATATTTTCTACTGCACCAGCTTCTTTTTCACTGTCCTTTAACGCTCTGGAAGAATTGCCAATATCTACACCCCCTGCTGTCACCGCTTCTACTCCGGCAGAAGATCCTGTAAATTCTGCAGTAACCACTACATTCGGATATCTTGCCATAAAATTTTCTGCTACAGCGTTTGCTAATTTCTCCATTGATGTAGAACCAGCCATAGAAATACTTCCCTCTAAAACTTTCATTTCTTCCGCTGTATTTTTACCTTCCCTTGCTGCAACTTCTTCGACTGTATTTCCTTCTGTTACTGTTTCTGTCGCATCCACTTCTTTTGATCCACATGCCATTAATGAACTAGCCATTAAAATCGCTGCTGATAATACTGCCATTTTCTTTACAATTTCTTTTTTCATAATAAATAAATCCTCCTATGTTTGCTTTTTTATATCAGCTGAATATATTTAATTAACGTTTTCTTTTTCCGTTACAATTAGAAAATAACACAACTACTTTTTTCTTGAAATCAAGGTATGGTAATTCTTTTGTAAGTAAAACGTAAAATCATACTTTACAAAATTAAAATGTACGTTTTTATTTCAAAAACCGATTTTACCTTTATAATGCAGAAAATTCTTTTTTATGACAAAAAAACACCTCTGTATCAAACCAACCTCTTAATCGTTAGATTTAACTTTTAGACGGTAGTTCAATATACAGAGATGTTTCTCTATTTTATATATCAATTTTTATTATTTAATAACTTCTGATTCTGTCTTCATCATCATCTTTTGTATTTTCAATTTTCTGAATCACAACATAATAGCTATAGCTGTCATTTACTTTTACTTCTACACGGTCTCCTTCTTTATGATGCAACAATGCTTTTCCCAATGGAGACTCTATACTGATCAGATTATGAAGGGAATCTCCCCTCACCGTTGTTACAATCTTGTATGTTTCCACGCTGTTATCTTCTTCAAATAATACTGTAACCTGATTGTTCATGCCCACTTCAT
>JAFQAU010000299.1 GCA_017399885.1 Lachnospiraceae bacterium | reverse complement strand
GGGGTTCACAATAGAAAAAATAATAAGGAAGAGGTAATAATAAGATGAGAAAAACAAAATATAAGATATAATGTATTTTGTGGGCTCGTTCTGAGGTTTTGATTTAAACCGTTATAGCCAGAGGAAAGAGACCATATTAGGATAGCTTATATCCTACATGAGAACTAAGAATCTGTTATTTTAATACATTGTTTTGATTCTGATGAAGGCAGTGTATTTCTGTAACAAAGATAGGGTTGGAACCGTCCCGAGTTTAAGCCTGTTTCAGATTTGAAAGACAGGAATCGTCATTTAAATGGCGGGGTTCACAATAGAAAAAATAATAAGGAAGAGGTAATAATAAGATGAGAAAAACAAAAATGATATGTACAGCTGGACCATCTCTAGATCGTGATGATGAAGTAATGAAACAAATGATGCTTAATGGTATGAACTGTATGAGAACAAACTTCTCTCACGGTGATCATGAAGAGCACAGAGGTCGCATGGACAAGCTTAAGAGACTTCGTAAAGAAACTGGTTTGAACATTCCATTCCTTTTGGATACAAAAGGACCAGAAATCCGTCTTAAGACATTTGAAGAGGGCTCTGTAGTATTGGAGAAGGGACAGACATTTACATTTAAGTCTGGAGATATGCCTGGAAACAAAGATTTTGTATGTATTTCCTATGATGGTCTTGCAAATGATGTAAAACCAGGAAATCTTATCTTAATTGATGATGGTAAGGTTGGTTTAGACGTAGTTGAAGTAAAAGGCTCTGATGTAATCTGTACAGTACAGAATACAGCAAAGATTTCTGATAAGAAGAGTGTAAACGTGCCTAATGTTTCTATCAAATTACCATATCTTACAGATAAAGATAAGAGTGATATTATTTTTGGTGTTTCTCAGGGAATTGACTTCGTTGCTGCTTCTTTCGTTAGAAAGCCGGAAGATGTTACAGCTATCCGTGAGATCTTAAATGAAAACGGTGGAGAAGATGTAATGATTATCTCTAAGATTGAGAATATGGAAGGTATTGAGAATCTTGATGCTATCATGGACTTATCTGATGGTATCATGGTTGCCAGAGGTGACTTAGGTGTAGAGGTACCATATCATTTATTACCATCTTACCAGAAGATGATCATTGATAAATGTTACAGAAAAGGTAAATTAGTTGTTACAGCTACACAGATGCTTGAGACAATGACAAGTAATCCACGTCCTACAAGAGCTGAGGTATCTGACGTAGCAAACGCTATTTATGATAATACATGTTGTACAATGTTATCTGGAGAAACTGCAAATGGTGACTATTCTGCAACAGCAGTTAAGACAATGGCAGAGATCGCATTAAGTACTGAAAAGTCTATTGATTATAAAGAATGGTTCCATCAACATCAATTACAGCTTGGAAATGATACAACAAACGCTATTGCAAATGCAGCAATTGGTGCAGCACACAGCTTAGATGCAAAAGCTATCGTTGTATTAACAAGAACAGGAAAGACAGCATGGAACTTATCTAGCTATCGTCCAGCTTGCCCTATTATCGCAGCTACAGTAAGCGAAAGAGGAGCAAGACAGCTTAATCTTGCATGGGGAGTAACTCCAATTAAGTCTGAAGAAGTAGATTCTTCTGATAAGTTATTCTCATATGCTGTAGAAAAAGCAGTAGAGACAGAAAAATTAGCTGAAGGTGATGTAATCGTTATCGTTGCTGGTGGTTCTTTACAAGAAGGTGCACCTGCAGATATGATTAAGATTAAAAAGATTACAAAAGCGGATTTAAAATAATATAAAGTCCACTGTAAATACGGACACCATGTGGTAACGCGGTGTCCGTATTTCTGTGTTAGGAGGTAGCAGATGGCAGACTTAAGGAATGAAATAGAAAAGAGAAGAACCTTTGCAATTATTTCCCATCCCGATGCAGGTAAGACGACTTTAACAGAGAAGTTTTTGCTTTATGGAGGAGCAATTAATCTGGCTGGTTCGGTAAAGGGGCGCAAAACTGCAAAGCATGCAGTGTCAGACTGGATGGAAATTGAAAAAGAAAGAGGAATTTCAGTTACATCATCTGTTTTACAATTTAATTATGATGGATATTGTATTAACATTTTGGATACACCGGGACATCAGGATTTCTCGGAGGATACTTACCGTACGCTTATGGCAGCGGATTCAGCGGTAATGGTAATTGACGGTTCTAAGGGTGTAGAGGCACAGACTATAAAACTATTTAAGGTTTGTGTTATGCGTGGGATACCTATTTTTACATTTATCAATAAAATGGATCGAGAAGCCAATAATCCTTTTGAGTTGATAGATGAAATTGAAAGTGTACTTGGAATTCGTACCTGTCCTATAAATTGGCCAATCGGATGTGGTAAGAATTTTAAGGGTGTTTATGATAGAGAAACAAAGACCATATCTCGCTTTATGGCGGCTAATAACGGACAAAAAGAAGTAGAAACTGTTCAGGTAGCATTAGGGGACAGTGGATTAGATGAACTTATTGGAAAAGAGAATCATGATATATTAGTCGAAGAAATAGAATTACTTGATGGGGCCAGCGATGAATTAGATATGGAGAAGGTTAGTAAAGGTAAATTATCTCCTGTATTTTTTGGTTCTGCCTTAACCAATTTTGGTGTACAGACTTTTCTAGAGCATTTCTTAGCAATGACAAGTGCGCCACTACCTAGAAAGGCAGAAGAAGGGGAGATTGAAGCATTTAGTGAAGATTTTTCAGCCTTCGTATTTAAAATTCAGGCAAATATGAATAAGGCACATCGTGACAGAATTGCATTTATGCGAATATGTTCAGGAAAATTTAACGCAGGTATGGAGGTATATCATACACAGGGTGGAAAAAAAGTACGATTATCACAACCACAGCAAATGATGGCACAGGAAAGAAAGCATGTAGAGGAAGCTTATGCAGGAGATATTATTGGTGTATTTGATCCGGGAATATTTTCCATAGGAGATACCTTGTGTCAACCTGGTAAGAAAATATGCTATGAGGGAATACCAACCTTTGCACCGGAGCATTTTGCTAAGGTACGTCAGGTGGATACCATGAAAAGAAAACAGTTTATAAAAGGAATCGAACAAATTGCCCAAGAAGGAGCAATTCAGATTTTTCAAGAGTTTAATACTGGTATGGAGGAAATTATAGTTGGAGTAGTAGGTGTACTTCAATTTGACGTATTAAAATATCGTTTGGAAAATGAATACAATGTAGAAATTAGAATGGAGCCATTGCCATACGAGCATATCCGATGGATTGTAAATAGTGAAATTGATGTTGCAGGTTTAAGTGTAACATCTGATACAAAGAAAATAAAAGATTTAAAGGGCAATCCACTATTATTGTTTGCACATGCATGGAGCGTCAATACTGTGCTTGATAGAAATGAAGGATTAGAGCTTAGTGAATTTGGAAATGTGTAACAAAAAAGAACGTCCACACCCGACGTTCTTTTTTTATTTGGTAATCGCAGCATAATTACCTATATTAATATTAAAAAATTCTATATAAAATTAAGCAATCTTGTTTACAGCAATTGATAAACGAGAAATCTTTCTAGAAGCATTCTTCTTGTGGTATACACCCTTAGAAGCAGCTTTATCGATCTCTACTGTTGCAGCCTTTAATGCAGCTAAAGCAGTTTCTTTATCGTTTGCAGCAATAGCAGCTTCTACTTTCTTAATAGCTGTCTTCACCTTAGAACGGATTGCTTTGTTTCTTGCAGTCTTTGTTTCGATAACTTTGATTCTTTTTTTTGCAGATTTGATGTTAGCCAATTTCCTACACCTCCAAATATAATAAAAATTTTCCTATGTTCTTCATCTTATCTTAAGCTCAGACACGGACGAGCCTAAGAAATAGACTAATTAATTTTAGTATATTTTTTTGCTAATGTCAATACATATTTTACTTCTATTCAGGAAACAATGGTATAGAAAGTTACTGTCTGCACAGCGTGTGAATTTGTAACTAAAGAATAAAGGGAGGATATTATGAGAAGAACGGATCTAGCCTTAGAGGCAAGGGAAATAATAGAAGGAAAAGAAGAAATTTCCGGGGTAATTCTTGAAGAAGAAAATAAATATGGGAACTTGGTTAAAGTGACGAAAATGAAAATAGAAAGTAATCATGGAAGTCAGATTATGGGAAAACCAAAAGGTGTTTATATAACTATTGAAAGTAAAGAGGAAAGAAAAGAACCTTTATTAAAGGCAATTGTTGAACAAATAAAAAAAATAGTAGAGGATAAGGGAATAAAAAAAATACTGGTAGTAGGATTAGGGAATCGGGAAATAACTCCAGATGCATTAGGTCCTTGGGTGATTGATCAGTTATTTGTTACAAGACATCTTATAAAGGAATTTGGACAGGAATTTCAAAAAAAATATAATATTCATGATATAAGTGCCATTGCACCTGGCGTTATGGCACAAACAGGGATAGAAAGTGGAGAAATAATAGGTGGAATTATAAAAAAACTTGATATTGATGGTATAATAGCAATTGATGCATTAGCTGCAAGAAAGGTTCAAAGACTATATAAGACAATTCAGATAACAGATACAGGAATCAGTCCGGGAGCTGGTGTGGGTAATAATAGGAAGGTATTAAATAAAGAGAATTTAGGTGTAGAGGTAATTGCCATTGGAATCCCAACTGTAGTGGATGCAGAAACAATTGTAGAGGACAGAGTAGAAAGTAGTTTGTTGAAGGCTGGATTTTCCCAAAAAGAAGTAGATATTTTTATAAACCAAATGGTGCATGGGGAAGATAGAAATATGTTTGTCACAGGGAAAGAAGTGGATGAAAAGGTAAAAAATCTAAGCGAGATTCTAGCGGAGGCAATTAATATATCCTTTGTAAAGGCATTTACAAATTTATCCTAAATGTGTATGATTCGCCCGAAGTACTATGACATAGAGCTGCAAACAGTTAAACAACATAAATAGATTCCAAAATGCATACAATGAAAAGTGTAAAGGGGCGGTTGTATGCAGAAAAAAACAAAAAGCAAAAATATTTTATTTGTAACAGTCCTTCTATTTTTCTTAGGTGTGATAGGAGTTGCAAGAGGAAATAAAAGACCTTTTGATGGTAACGAAATTATGGAAAATATAATGAAGACAGTCTTTTTGGATTTATTTGGAGAAAAAATATATGAGTTAGAAGCATCTACTAAAGAAGATGGGTGGTTATGGCTCAATGAGATACTTGGGATAGGGGATTATTTTCATGGGGTATATTATGTGGAATGTAGCAATGTGGGACAAGAGCAGGCAGATAAAATAAAAGAGGAAAATGAAAAAGCAATGGCGGCCTCTAATGAAGAATTTATTGTAGAAAAAGAAGGGAAAGTAGAAAAAATAAAAGAAGAAAAGCAGGAGATAACTATAAAAGATACAGAAGCTAGCAACGCATTGGTAGAACAGTTGAAAAAGAAACAAAGTGCCACTTTTTTGTTAAAGAATTTTTATATAGTAGATGCTACAACTAGTGTAGACAAAAGTGTTTTTGATGTAGAAGCATTTTTGAAGAGAGATTTTTCCATAGAGAAAAAAGAAAAACCACAGATATTGATTTTTCATACACATGGTGGGAGTGAATATTTTGTTGATGGAAAGAATGAGGAGGGTTCTGTTATAGGAACAGGAACCCATTTAGCAAAGATTTTAGAGGAAGAGTACGGGTATAAGGTTATTCATGATAAAACAAAGTATGATTTTGTAAATGGGAAATTGGATCGAAATAAAGCCTATACACAAGCATGTGAAGGGGTAACAAAAATTTTGGAAGAAAATCCTTCTATTGAGGTAGTAATTGATCTGCATAGGGATGGGGTAAATAGTGATTTACGAAGAGTGACAAAGATTGATGGAAAAGAAACCGCACAATTTATGATTTTTAATGGTATGAGTAGAAATCAAAATGGAGAGATAGCCTATTTAAAGAATCCCAATTTACAAGATAATTTGGCTTTTGGATTACAGGTAAAATTAAGAGCCATGGAGTTATATCCGGAGTTAACCATTAGAAATTATTTAAAGGGATATCGTTACAATATGCATTTAAAAGAACGTTTTTTATTAATTGAACTTGGGAATGAAAATTCCACAGTAAATGAAGCAAAAAATACTATGACCTACCTGGCAGAAATATTAAATGATGTATTGCAGGGAAATACTACTTACAGCTCAGCCGAGGACTAACTGTTATGTTTCGTTACCCATTTGAAGCTGTAATGTTAAGAATAAGGAGAGAGAAAAATGAGTCAGATATTTGAAAAATTAGTTCCATACATGAATCAGGCAATGGCATTTCAAGCAGCACTAACCTTGTTTGAATGGGATCAGGAGACATTGGCACCTGCTTTGGCAGATGAATATACTGCCAATGTAATCGGTGAGATATCACAGGCATATCAAAAAATAATGATAGACGAACAAGTAAAGAAATTGTTAGAAAAATTAAAAGAAGAAAAAAATTTCTCAGAACTAACAGAAAACGAAAAAGCCATAGTAAAAGAATGGAATATTATAGTAGAACAATTAGATTCCATTCCGGAAAAAGAATATAGTGAATATGCCAGGTTACAGGCAAAGGCGGGCAATATATGGGAAAAAGCAAAGGAAGAGGGCGACTTTTCAAAATTTGCCCCTTGCTTGGAGGAAATAATCAACTATAAAAAGAAGTTTATTTCTTATCGTAGAAAAAAAGGAAGCTATAAAAAGAAAAAGGATTATGATATCTTGCTAGGGGATTATGAACCTGAATTTAATATGGAAAAGTTGGACAAGTTCTTCCATGAGGTGAAACAGGAAATCATTCCATTGTTAAAAAAGGTTGAGAAAAAGAATACAGAAATTGATAAAAGCTTTAATCATCAATCCTATGAAATCAATAAACAGAGAGAATTTTGTCAATGGTTGGCAGCATATGTGGGCTTTGATTTCAGTAAAGGTGTTATAGGGGAGAGTGCACATCCATTTTCAACAAATCTGCATAATCATGATGTGAGAATTTCTAATCATTTTTATGAGAATAACCTGGAAAGTGCCATCTTTTCTATTATTCATGAAACAGGACATGCCATGTATGAGCAGGGAATTGATTCTGATATTACATTAACCTTAATTGGTACAGGTACCTCTATGGCAATGCATGAATCACAATCCCGGTTCTTTGAAAATATGATTGGAAGAAGTGAAAGCTTTTGGACATATGTTTATCCCAAATTACAAAAAACATTTCCAGATAATCTAAGGGACGTGTCCTTAGAGCAGTTTATAAGTGGAATAAATAAAGCTGAGCCTGGGTTAATTCGAACAGAAGCAGATGAATTAACCTATAGCTTACATGTTCTAATTCGTTATGAAATAGAAAAAATGATATTTCAAGAGGATGTAAAAATAAAGGATTTGCCTAAAATATGGAACGAAAAATATAAAGAGTACCTTGGATTGGTTCCAAGTCATGATGGAGAAGGAATACTTCAGGACATTCATTGGGCATGTGGGGATTTTGGATATTTTCCTTCTTATGCCATTGGTTCTGCGGTGTCAGCGCAAATATATCATCATTTAGAGAAAATCATGCCGGTGAATCAATATCTGGAAGAAGGGAATTTGTTGCCTATCCGTGAGTTTCTAAAAGAGCACGTATATCAGCATGGAAAGAGAAAGTCAACCAATGAAATCCTTTTGGATATTACAGGGGAGGAATTCAATTCCTTCTATTATATTGAATATCTAAAGCAAAAATTTCAATAGAATACGAACACAAAACTCCCATGTTGACAGTTTAGCTGGCTAAACTGCTACTGGGAGTTTTGTAAAATATCTATGTATACATAAAAAAGCGTAACTATTCAGCCCAGCCCAGTCCAGTCCTCTTCTAAATAGATAAGAAAAAGTTTAAGTTGACTGTCACATAGTCAATGACTATAGCATTTGTAGCATATGTTTTAAATCTGCTACAGGAATCTGCCCTGGTGCAGAAGCCTCCGTTAGAGAGGAAAAGGTAATTGCAGAACCAAAACATGCACCGGATACACGGCTGATACAGCCTAATTTACCCATGGACATAGTTACAATAGGAATATTTGAACAAAGACTGGTTTCATAGGTGGCTGAAAGTAAGGTAAGCACATCCTGTGGTGTTTGTGGCATAAGGGCAATTTTTGCAATATCTGCTCCGTAGTCCTGCATCTTTAATAATGTGGAAATAATGTGATCCTTTGAGGGGGTTTCATAAAAATCATGGTTTGAAAAAATTAGCTTTACTCCGGTTTTCTTTAGATTAGAAACCTGCATTAAAAAAGCATCCTTATCTGAAGTAATTAATAGTTCCAAATCTATAAAATCAACGAGACCACTTTGGGCAAGAGCATAATTTAAGTGAAAGTAATCGGAAACAGAAAGCTCTTGTTCGCCACCTTCCTGTTTGGTTCGAAAAGTAAATAGCAATGGTATGTCAGGCAGGATGCTTCGAATTTCCTTTGCTAGTTCTATCATAGCAGTAGGGGAGGTTGCTTCTTTTAAATAGTCACCACGCCATTCTAACATATCAATATCTTTATGCTTATAAGAAGGAAGCTGAGAAATTAGTTGATCTTTTGTGGTTGCTACAATAGGTACACAAATTTTTGGTGTACCATCTCCTATAATGAGATTTTTTACCAATACTTGTTTCATGCTATTATCTCCTTTTGTATATAGAATAAAAACTAAAACAAATATAGCAAAAAAGGTGGGTAAAAGCAATAAAAAAATAGTCAGCATGGGACTTATAGGTAACAGTCTAGGTAGGGGCAATTACTTGGCTTGAACTGTTACCCTTAAAAGCCTTGACGAGAGGGTAAAAAAAAGTTATTGTTATAGTTGTAAAAGGCATATAACACGTATGTAGCGTGCAAAATTGGTACGAAAGGTGGAGCAAGGTTCTCTTGAATGAGAGACTTTAGGAGGCAAAGTGGACTTGTCTATTTTGTTCCATTAAAAACATATAAAATAGAGGAAGGAATATAAAATGTTAGAAAAAAGAAGATCAAAAAGATTTCCCATCACGTTAAAATTGGAGATTTCTCAATTATTCAAACAAGACAATGTAAAGGTTAGCAATATTGGTGAACCAATAGAGGTTATTAATATCTCAAAGCATGGTATTGGATTTAAATGTAAATGTGTACTGCCATTAGATTATTATTTTAATGCAAAATTATGCATTGGAAGTGAAGAAAATGCTTTATTTTGTGTTGTAAAAATTATTCGTATAGAGGCAGATGGTGTAGATAATATTTATGGGTGTGAATTTGTGGGAATGGCACCGGTATTTCATTATATATTTGAAGAATATGAACAGTCATTTAAGGAAGAGTAAATATACTGTAATGGGCCAGGGGCAATCAGTTGAGTGATTGCCCCTGGCTAAATAGTCTGGAACAATTCACCTTTTTCTGATTCTAAGGCATAAAGATTTTAAATATGTGAAAAAGAATGAAATGCTTTAATAGGTAAAAATAAAAGAAAAAATAAGAAAACAAAAAGAATAAAAAGAAAATAAAAGAAAATATTGGTAAATACAAAAAAATACGATAAAATTAAATTTGCGTTTGGTAGGGGAATTGATTACACTTAATGATAGTGATTAGCACTCGAATAGAATGAGTGCTAATAATGTAAAAAATTGTCAATGATTTTAAAGGAGGATACACATATGAAACTTGTACCATTGGGAGATAAAGTTGTTTTAAAACAGTTAGAAGCAGAGGAAACTACAAAATCAGGAATTGTATTACCTGGTCAGGCACAGGAGAAGCCACAGCAGGCAGAAGTAATCGCTGTTGGGCCTGGTGGAATCGTTGATGGAAAAGAAGTACAGATGCAAGTAAAAGTTGGAGATAAGGTTATTTATTCTAAATATGCAGGAACAGATGTAAAATTAGGAGAAGAGAATTTTATTATTGTAAAACAGAATGATATCGTAGCAATTGTAGAAGATTAGGAGGAAATAAATTATGGCAAAAGAAATTAAATTTGGCGCAGACGCAAGAACAGCTCTAGAAGCTGGAGTAAATCAGCTAGCAAATACAGTAAAGGTAACATTAGGACCAAAAGGAAGAAATGTAGTTTTAGATAAATCATTTGGTGCTCCACTTATTACAAACGATGGTGTTACCATTGCAAAAGAAATCGAATTAGAAGATGCATTTGAAAACATGGGTGCACAGCTTGTAAAAGAGGTAGCTACCAAGACAAATGACGTAGCAGGAGACGGAACAACAACTGCTACTGTATTAGCACAGGCTATGATCAACGAAGGAATGAAGAACTTAGCTGCAGGTGCGAATCCAATTGTACTTCGTAAAGGAATGAAAAAAGCTACTGAATGTGCAGTAGAAGCAATCAAAGGTATGAGTGCAAAGGTAAATGGCAAAGAACAGATTGCTAGAGTAGCAGCTATTTCTGCTGGAAATGATGAAGTAGGTCAGATGGTTGCTGATGCTATGGAAAAAGTATCAAATGATGGTGTCATTACAATTGAAGAATCTAAGACAATGATGACAGAGTTAGATTTAGTAGAAGGTATGCAGTTTGATCGTGGATATATTTCAGCATACATGGCTACAGATATGGATAAAATGGAAGCAAACTTAGAAAATCCATATATTTTAATTACAGATAAAAAGATTTCAAATATTCAAGAAATTCTTCCATTATTAGAGCAGATTGTTCAGTCTGGTGCTAAGTTATTAATTATTGCAGAGGACGTAGAAGGTGAAGCATTATCTACATTAGTAATTAACAAATTGCGTGGTACATTCTCTGTGGTAGCAGTAAAGGCTCCTGGATATGGTGATAGAAGAAAAGCAATGCTTGAAGATATTGCAATTCTTACAGGTGGTCAGGTAATTTCAGAGGAATTAGGATTAGATTTAAAAGAAACAACAATTGATCAATTAGGTCGTGCAAAATCTGTAAAAGTACAGAAAGAGAATACAATTATTGTTGATGGAGAAGGCAACAAGGATGCTATAGATGCAAGAGTATCACAGATTAAGAAACAGATTGAAGAAACAACATCTGATTTCGATAGAGAGAAATTACAGGAAAGACTTGCAAAATTAGCAGGTGGTGTAGCAGTAATTCGTGTAGGAGCAGCTACAGAGACAGAGATGCAGGAAAGCAAGCTTCGTATGGAAGATGCCCTAGCAGCAACAAAAGCAGCAGTAGAAGAAGGTATTATTGCAGGTGGTGGTTCTGCCTATATCCATGCAACAAAAGAAGTTGCAAAATTAGCTGCAACCTTAGAAGGTGATGAAAAAACAGGTGCAAATATTATTCTAAAAGCATTAGAAGCACCATTATCAACAATCGCTGCAAACGCAGGACTAGAAGGCGCAGTTATTATCAACCGTGTAAGAGAATCTGAACCGGGCAATGGATTTGATGCATACAAAGAGGAATATGTAAACATGGTAGAGGCTGGAATCCTTGATCCGGTTAAAGTAACAAGAAGTGCATTACAGAATGCAAACAGTGTTGCATCTACTTTATTAACAACAGAATCTGTAGTAGCGCAGATCAAAGAAGATATGCCTGCAATGCCTGCCGGCAATCCTGGAATGGGAATGATGTAGACAATAGGGATGTGGAATAATAGCTATTCCACATCCCATTTAAAATTTGCTTTTCAATTATAAGAAATCATAGTATAATGTAAAACAAACAAAGGAGTAAAAGGAGAGAAAAGATGGATTCATTGTATGCAGAAGTGGTGGTAAAACCCAAACAGCCAATAGTAACAAAGATAATTGTATGGATTGTAACCGTATTCTTACTGGCATTTATGGGATTGGCAATAAAGACTGCAATTGTATCACACACATTTTATGTAATTACCTATTGCCTGCCTATGATAATACCAATTGGCGCATTAACATATTATTTTTACAAGATGTCTAAAATAGAATACGAATATATCTATTGTGATGATACAATTGAGGTTGCACGTATTAGAGCCAAACAAAAGAGAAAAATAATTTTTAGAATAGAAACTGATAATATAGAAGCATTTGGTCCTATAGATGATAAACAGATGGAACAATATAGTCAATTACCGGAAAGAAACTTCACATCAGCTAAGAGTATCAATAAAGCTTATGCAATCATCTCAGTAATAAAGGGAACAAAAACACAAGTATTGATAGAGCCATCAGAAAAAATGATAGAATGTTTCAAGATCAAATTAGGAAAAAAAGTATTACAGTCATAACAGTGGGAAAAGGGTTATTGACAAATGTTTTTTTTCAAGTTATACTTGTCTAAACGTGGTGTTATGAAGTAGTGGTGGAAGCCTAAGGAGCTTTACACACGATAATGATAATAGTAGAAAGAGTTTTGCTTGCAAAACTCTTTCTTGTATCTTTTTTTAAATTTAGGAAATCTCATAATACAAGGTTATGTATAGGAATCAACAAAAGAAAGTGAGGAAAAAGTAATGGGAACAATTATCGGTGAAGGAATTACATTTGATGACGTTTTATTAGTACCAGCATTTTCAGAAGTTATACCAAATCAGATTGATTTATCAACCAATCTAACAAAGACTATAAAGCTTAATATTCCAATGATGAGTGCAGGTATGGACACTGTAACAGAGCATCGTATGGCAATTGCTATGGCTAGACAAGGTGGGATTGGTGTTATCCATAAGAATATGTCCATTGAAGCACAGGCAGAAGAAGTAGACCGTGTAAAACGTTCAGAGAACGGAGTTATAACAGATCCATTTTTCTTGTCACCGGAGCATACACTTGAAGATGCCAATAACTTAATGGCGAAGTTTAGAATTTCAGGTGTACCAATTACTGAAGGAAAGAAATTAGTAGGTATTATTACAAATCGTGATTTGAAGTTTGAAACAGATTTCTCAAAGAAGATTAAAGATTCCATGACTTCAGAAGGGCTTGTTACAGCTACAGAAGGCATAACATTAGAAGAAGCCAAAAAAGTTCTTGCAAAAGCAAGAAAGGAGAAGCTTCCAATTGTAGATAAAGATGGAAATTTAAAAGGTTTAATTACTATCAAGGATATTGAAAAACAGATTAAGTATCCTTTAGCAGCAAAGGATTCCCAAGGCAGACTATTATGTGCAGCAGCTGTTGGAATTACAGCTAATGTATTAGATCGTGTTGCTGCATTAGTAGAAGCTAAGGTAGATGCAATTGTATTAGATAGTGCACATGGACATTCTGCAAACGTACTTCGTTGTGTAAAGATGATTCGTGAACAGTATCCGGATCTACAGATAATTGCAGGAAATGTTGCCACAGCAGAAGGAACCAGAGCTTTAATAGAAGCCGGAGCAAGTGCTGTTAAAGTTGGTATTGGACCGGGATCGATTTGTACCACTCGTGTGGTTGCAGGTATAGGTGTACCTCAGGTTACAGCAATTATGGATGCATATAGTGCAGCGAAAGAATACGGAGTACCAATTATTGCAGATGGTGGTATTAAATATTCAGGAGATATGGCAAAAGCCATTGCAGCAGGAGCTAATGTATGTATGATGGGAAGTATATTTGCAGGCTGTGATGAAAGTCCGGGAACATTTGAGCTATTCCAGGGAAGAAAATACAAGGTTTATCGTGGTATGGGTTCTATTGCTGCTATGGAGAATGGAAGCAAAGACCGTTATTTCCAAGAAAATGCTAAGAAGCTTGTGCCAGAAGGTGTAGAAGGAAGGGTAGCATATAAGGGAACTGTAGAAGATACGGTTTACCAGTTAATTGGTGGTCTTCGTTCCGGTATGGGTTATTGTGGAACTAGAACGATTGAGTTATTAAAGGAAAATGGAAGATTTGTAAAGATCTCAGCAGCATCTTTGAAAGAAAGTCATCCACATGATATTCATATTACAAAAGAAGCACCAAACTATAGTGTTGATCAATAGAAATAAAAAGGCATTGCGGAGAGCGTAATGCCTTTCTTTATGAGCGGAGAGAAAGGTTTTAGGCCCTATGGTTCAGAAAACAAAAAAACAAATGAAAAAGATGATAAAAACCATAGCAATTCATGTAATAATTGCTACAGTAGCGGTTTTTTTAATAGTAATTGCTCTTAGTTTTCTGGTAAAAGATGATGATAAAGGAAAGAATAGAGCTACAATTAAACAGGTGGAAATGCCATATATAGAAGAAATGTTTATAACGCCTAATGATTATTCCAGACCACAATTAGAATTAGAACAGGTAAATGCAATTGTAGTGCATTACACAGGGAATCCAGGAAGCACCGCAAAGGGAAATCGGGATTACTTTGAGAACCTGAGAATTAAGAAAACTACCTATGCCAGTAGTCACTATGTTGTGGGACTAGAAGGGGAAATTATTCAGTGTATACCCTTAACAGAGATATCCTATGCGTCAAATAATAGAAATGGAGATACCATAGCCATAGAAGTATGCCATAAGGATAAAAGTGGAAAGTTCAATGAAGATACTTACCAATCCCTAGTAGAGCTAGTGGCATGGCTATGTGGAAAATACAACTTAGACAAGGATGGAATCATACGTCATTATGATGTAACAGGAAAAAAATGTCCCAAATATTTCGTAGATCATGAAGATGCATGGGAACAATTTAAGGAGGACGTTTTTATTTATATTGAGGCAGAACAAAGTGAAATAGAACCTGTGAAATAGAAGAGGAGCAAGGCTCTCATACATGAGAGGGTCCGTTCGATTCTTCCGGTGATTGCAGTAAATGCACAGAATTGTTTGAAATACATTGTTATAACACTGTATTGACAATGAACAAAAAGGTATTTGGAGAATAATAATCCAAATGCCTTTTTAACTTTAAAGGATTAGGGTGTCAAAAGCTTGTATTTTTTTTAGCACTTGTCAAATTGCACAATTTAAGGCTACGATTTGTAGACGGTGTCCGTGTCAGCCAAGCACCACAGACACGTCGATTTCGCCCATTTTGCTCCGTCGCCTATT
>JAFQAU010000298.1 GCA_017399885.1 Lachnospiraceae bacterium | reverse complement strand
GTCCTATAAAGCAAAAAACGCCCCGCAAGGATGCGCACGAATTTGTTTGGAAGATGTACTGCGTACCAAATTCGGCGCGGCAAAGCGTGCAAGCACATTGGGAAAGTGTAATGTCGCGGAGCGTGCTTGCACGCTTTGTTCTTTTATAGGAAAAATTGATAATCTATACAGGATATACCCTAACTTGAGAGGAAAAATAATAGAAGAAAGGTAAAAGAAATATAAGGGAAAGGAATAAAATGCAAACACATATTTTAGTTTTATGTGTTTGTGCTTATAGAATATAGGCTATTAGGTATTTTATAAGCTTGGTGTAAGTTATGAGTAAGGAAAAATATGAAGTGTATGAACAATGTTTAATTATTTATTTAGGGGAAGAAGTGGATCATCATCGTGCCACTCAAATAAAAATAGAAACAGAGGAGATTATGGAAAAGAAATTTATAAAATTTATAGTATTTGACTTTAGCAGAGTGAAATTCATGGATAGCTCAGGGATTGGCATGATTATGGGAAGGTATAAAAAGGTACAATGTTTTAAAGGAAATGTGATTGTTACAGGTGTAAAGACAACAGTAGATAGAATTTTAAGAATGTCAGGGTTGTATAAACTTGTTCATGTGTATTCCAATGTAGAAGAAGCGTTAGGGGCATTGTATACAGAAGGAGATTATTCACATTGTGAAATTACTTGTTAGTTACTTGTAGTAAAAAACAATAGAAACAGTTAATCCTTCATCCATGGAGGAATTCAACGTAATAGGTCAGTCATAGGATTGAACGGTTACGATTATTAAATAATTTAAAGGGAAAGGGAATTAAGTGATGAAAAATGAAATGAGTTTGGAGTTTGATAGTTTATCAGAAAATGAGAGCTTTGCAAGAATCGTTGCAGCATCCTTTGC
This sequence comes from Lachnospiraceae bacterium, assembly GCA_017399885.1. Classification (GTDB taxonomy): domain Bacteria; phylum Bacillota; class Clostridia; order Lachnospirales; family Lachnospiraceae; genus CAG-411. Next base: position 2,222 of record JAFQAU010000298.1, on the reverse strand, counting down.
GACACAATTAAATCCTAATTTGGAAGAAATAGATGATATAAAAACAGTAGTATCTGAGGCTGTAACAAATTGTATTATTCATGGATACCAAATGGGAGAAGGAAAGATATTTATGCATTGTAAAATACAAGATCAAGAGATACATATAACAATTATGGATAAGGGTGTTGGTATAGAAGATGTGGAACAAGCTATGGAGCCTATGTTTACCACACGACCTGAGTTAGAACGTTCCGGAATGGGATTTGCCTTTATGAAAACCTTGATGGACAAGCTAGAGGTTTATTCGTTATCAGGGGTTGGGACAACTGTAAAAATGAAAAAAAAGATAGGGGAGTAGAAGAATATATGGAGGTATTCCAATGCATAAAAGCGGCACAAAAAGGGGATAAAGAAGCAAGGGATGCCGTAATAGAAAAAAATACAGGACTTGTTTGGAGTATAGTAAGGAGATTTGCAAATCGAGGATACGAATTAGAGGATTTGTTTCAAGTAGGATGTATCGGTTTGATTAAGGCCGTTGATCGATTTGATGATAATTATAAAGTTGAATTTTCTACTTATGCGGTTCCTATGATAACCGGCGAGATTAAAAGACATATAAGAGATACAGGGATGGTAAAGGTTAGTAGGAGTCTAAAGGAAAATGGTTGGAAAGTACAAAAGGCAAGGGAGTTATTGGGAAACACACTTGGCAGAACACCCACCATTGAGGAAATAGAGAATGAAACGGGATTGACAAGAGAAGAAATAGTATTTGCAATGGAGGCTAATGCAGAAGTAGAGTCTATAGACAAAGCAATGTTTGGCAAAGATGGGAAGGAGCTATATATAAGGGAGCAAGTGGTGGCGAATGAACAAAATGTTGGAGTCTTAGCAAGGATGGATAAACAAGATAAGGAGAAGGATAAGGTTTTAGATAGATTACTTGTTGAAAAATTGCTTGAAGAATTAGATAGCAGGGAGAAAACATTGATTACCATGCGTTTCTTTGGAGAAAAAACGCAATCCGAAGTTGCCAAAATTTTAGGGATAAGTCAGGTACAGGTGAGTCGGTTAGAGAAAAAAATATTAAAAAATCTCAGAATAAAATTAGTAGAAAAATAACGGCTAGTCGTGACAAGATAGTAAAATTCTTTTAGATTTTCTATTATCTTTTATATTCTATTTTTTGTGTGTAAAGTTTTATCAAGCCTGTAGCAGTTTAGACACTGGCTAAATTATGAACAAAGTGTTTTTTATTTATAGGATGCACTTTTCTATAAAGTAAAAAATATAGAAATATATTGGAATAGTTAAAAAAAAAAGGTACACAATAAATATATAGGAAGAATAGAAATGAGGGATGGAAATGAAAATAAGGATTTGTCTTGTCACATTAGTTGCAATAGCAATAATAGTTTGCTTAGTTATGTTCTTTGAACAGCGTGGCTCAAGAACTGCAGATGTTTTTGATGGTGTGTTAGTTTGGTCCGAAGATACTGGAAAATATTTCATCTAATACAGTGAGGGACATATGCAGGAAAAGAAAATATATATAAAAATTGAACAAAATATAGAAGTATGCAACAAAAAAATATATTTAGGTGATATTGCGAAAATATACAGTGATGACAGCAAAATGGTAAAAGACTTAAACCGTACAGAGTTTATGAGTATTGATTCAACAAAAAATACAAAATATATGGTTTCCATTTTGAAAGTAATTGAGTTAATAAGTAAAAAGTATCCCAATTGTGAAATAAGTAATGTGGGAGAAAATGATTTTATAATCTCATACGTTTTGCCGGAAAAAAAGGGGAAAAAATGGGAATATATAAAAGTAGGATTGGTTTCTTGTGTAATATTAATTGGGTCTGCATTTACAATAATGACCTTTAATGAAGAAGTGAGTATACAAGATCTATTTGGAAAAATATATGAATTAACGTTGGGAGATAAAAAGCAAGGAAACAGGGTACTTGAATTGTCTTATAGTATTGGATTGCCTATAGGAATTTGTGTGTTCTTTAATCATTTTTCAAGAAGGGCAACACATAACGATCCTACACCATTACAGGTAGAGATGAGAATATATGAGGAAGAAGAAAATAGGGCAATGATAAAAATTGCTTCCAGAGAGGGGAAGACGTTGGATGCTCATTGAAAAAATTATATTAACAATAATAGGTTTGGCAAGTGGAGTGGCTGTAGCAGGGGGTGTATTTGCCTTTATCATTGTG
>JAFQAU010000297.1 GCA_017399885.1 Lachnospiraceae bacterium | reverse complement strand
TATTTATGTATGGCATGTATGTTCTTATTTGGCGCAAATGCACAGGCTTACATTGATCCATCGGTTGCAACATACGCGATTCAGGCAATTGCCGGTATTGCGATTGCAGTTGGTGCTGCAGTAGGTATTTATTTCAGACGTGCGAAGAAAAAGGTTAGCGAGAAGTTAGGTGTAGACGAGAATCGTAATAAGGAAGTTGAATCTGACGATATTGAGATAAAATAAGTTTTGGTATAGAGAGGTGTGAGTCCTCTCTATATTTGTGTTTTGGTGTAATTATGAAGATGCGGAATCATTACATTTTGGTATAGATTGAAAGGGAATGAAATATGCAGAATTTTACGATTGTTCTTTATATATTAAGTTTTACGCTTGTATCGTCCTTTCTATTTATGGGTATTACAAAGGACAGAAGAAAAGAGGTTATACTGTTTTTCTTTTTCTGTGATTTTTTTGTACTCTCTGCAGTGAAAGCAGTTTTGGGAAGTACAGAGAGTACATTATTTGAAAGTTTTTGGGATATACAGTTTAGAACTTATGTAAACTACGGAATGCCGTTGCTATTGATTGCAATTATAATGCCTCTTATCATACGATTTCTTTTTAAGGAGAAGTCTTTCAAATTATTTATGAGTGCAAATGCGTTTATGTTTATAGAATTGATTTTAATATGGATTGTGACAGGTAAGATTAGTAACGGTGGCTACTGTATTGCATTTATAGTGAGTGCAGTATTGGCTTTGCTGGATGTTTATTTTAACAAAAAGGAAATACAGTATATCAACAAGGATGAGTATAAGAAATACACAATGGAGATGTTACCGGTTATTGGAGCATGGGTGGTTACGATTGGTATCTATCTTCCTACAGAATTGTATTTAGCAAATTATAGTCAGTTTTCGGGACAATTCTGGATGTTTTTTGCTATTATGCTTCTGGGAAGCGTGTTTATAGGAAGTGTGATTCTGTTAGTAAGCTTGTTATTGTTGCCAAAGGCCTTATTTAAAGTGCTTCAGTTATTATTGGCAGGGGGTATCTGTATGGGATATATACAGATTATGTTTTTGAATGGGGAATTGAAGGCATTAGATGGTGTGGATCAGATTTGGTCGATAGGAACAAAGGTTGTTAATATTGCAATATGGCTTGTGGCCATAGCGATGATATTATTTATAGGATATAAGAAAGAGATTGTTGCAAAGGTATGTAAGTTTGCTTGTTTGTATATTGCAGCAATTCAGATCGTTACTTTGGGAGTGCTGCTTGTTTCAACAGATTATGGAAGTGTTGAGGCGAGGGAAGCGATGTCAACGGAAGGTTCTCTTGAACTGTCACAGGATAGTAATGTGTTGGTGTTTGTACTGGATTGTTTTGAAAGTAGTTGGTTCGAGGATATTGTTGAGGAAGATGCATCAATTATAGAACCATTGGCGGATTTTACGTATTATAGAAATGGAACTTCACAGTTTGCTCATACAGATAATGCGATACCGTATATGCTTACAGGTGTAACATGGAAAGAAGAAATAGCAGGGAACTATCCGAGTTATGCATACGAACATAGTGATGCTTTAAATAGAATTGCGGAAAAAGGATATGACATAGGCATATATACAGGGGCTACGTATTTGGCAGACTCAGCCAAAACGCTAACAACGAATTACAGCAATGATAGCTCATGGACATATGAGCCTGTAGAAACATTAAAATTGATGTTGAAATCCTCTATGTATAAAATGGTTCCATTTGCATTAAAACTGGAATTTAGCTACTATTCCGGAGATGTTTTTACATTGGCAAAATCTGATACAGTTTGGAATATAGACAATGATATTCCGTTTTATAATCGATTAATGCGACAGGGGATAACGGTTAACGAGGAATTATCTTCAGCATTTCGATTCTATCATATGAGAGGACCACATGCTCCATTTTATCTATCAGAGGATATGAAATATGAACCGACTGGAAGAGAGGCTACCGTAAGTTCGCAAGGTCGCGGAAGCTTAAAGATTGTATATGAATATCTGAATCAGATGAAAGAGTTGGGCATTTATGATGAGGCAACCATTATTATTACAGCGGATCATGGACAAGGTTATATATTAGATTCAGACAAGACAAGTGGTAAGCCGGACAGAACTTCCAGACCTATTTTCATTGTTAAGAAACCGAATGAACAGGGAGAAGCTATGCGAATCAGCAATGCACCTGTTTCACAGGCAGAACTGATACCAACCATATTGGAAGCAGTAGGTGCAGATGGCAGTGATTATGGAAGAACTTTTGAAGATATTTCAGAGAATGAAGAGAGAGAAAGAATGTACGTTGATGTTTATAGCTATTTTACTGTGCAGTATATGATTAATGGAGATGCAGCGGATTTAGAGAGCTGGGATATTAAGAAAGCGGTTTATCAGAAATAGAAATATTTAAATGCGTGAAAAGTGAATGAGAAACTTTTCACGCTTTTTCAGTATTGCTTATTTGAGAAGTTTTCCCAAAATAGTATTTTGTTTAACGCAGCCAATTTCGGAATAACGGCTATCTTTGCTTTCGGTCAAATTATCACCAAGAACGAAGTATTCATCTTCTGATAAATATAGCGGAGATGATGCAATGCCGGAATAGGAAAGAGGCTGGTCTTTGGGAAGCAGTGGACTTGGGATATTGTTTACATACACAATATCATCGACTATCTGTATGGTATCTCCTGGCATGGCGATAATGCGCTTTATCATAGTGGCGTTAAGTTCATCATTTGAGAAAACGATAACATCATTATATTTGAACTCGGTGCTATGCTTGTCGATTAGCACAAGTTGCATATTATGGTAGGTTGGTAACATGGAATCTCCTTGGATTAAGGCGAATTGAATCCAATTTGATGAAATGTACCATGTAACTAGGACGATTATAGCAATCATAAAGGGGGTTTTCGATATTTTAATATGTTTATTCATAGAACCTCGCGTTGGATATTGTGGTGGTTAAACTAAGGAGTAGTATAGCATTGGAGGGGATGGAAGGGAAGGGGGATATTCTTTAGTTAATATGTGGGAAAAAATTCATTACTATTGGTAAAGCAGAAAATGAAAGATAAGCATTGATTTTCTATCCCAAATTTCATATACTAAATATGTGATGCCAATGGTGATACATTGGCATTTTCTAACAGGAGAACTAAGCGGAAATCTGTGTTACGATAGTAATAAACAGATGAAAGAACCAATGTTTAGAATATTTTTGTGTTAATTTATGCGAAAACTTGCATGTTTTATGCGAAAAGTGTAAAATATATAATAAATATAAATAATTTGTCATATACTATTAATAACATTGGAGAGATTGAGGTTTTAAGAAAGGAAGAGTAATTATGTTGTATAATTCAGAAGAAGCTTTTATAGATAAATTTATAGCTTGCTTAAAGCTGAAAAATATTACAACAATCCCTTTTGATAATGATTCATTTTATGCTGGTGCTGAAAGAATGAGTCAATGTTTTCAAACGAATAAAGAAAATTTTGGGGAGGATGCAAGTGAAATTTCGTTACTTTTTATAAGAAATTCTTTAGAGGGTACGTTTACGAGATTTAGAGATGCAATATCAGAACAAAACGGATGGTATATTTCCTTTGAGAATCCAGAATATGTAAAAGGAATTCTTAAGATAAGTGAAAATGATGCGATGAGAATACTGTCAGAAGAAGATATATCAATTGAAAAACAATGGATGGAAGAGCTTGCGACTGCATTTTGTGAGGGAGCGAATCTTCAGATAAAGTAAACGGGGGATACGTATATGCAGATTATTGATGTGTTAGAGGGAGAACCTTGTAGGAAAATTTTTTTAGAAGTTCAAAAGTTTGTGGAGATATCTTTGTCGCAATATAATAATCGCCTTGAAAAAGGCGATTTTGAATATTCAGACAAAGATATTTTTGATTTTATATGGGGAACGATTGATTTTTCCAAGGCTGAGATATGTATATTGGATTCTCTGCTAGTGCAAAGGCTGAGAAGAATACATCATTTGGGAATGGCAGATGTCGTATATTGTAATGCTAATAGTTCACGTTTTAGTCATACAATAGGTGTAACGGAAGTTGCAGGCAGAATGGCTAGAAATATAAGCTCCAAATTGGAGAAGAATAAGGGAATATATGATTTTGTTGAGATTGTAAGATTGGCAGCGATCTTCCATGACACGGGTCATATGTTTTATAGCCATGTAAGTGAGTTGTATTTCGCCCACGATGATACGTTTCCAAGATATCGAGAGATTACCGACATGAAAGCATTTTTCTGTAAATGTACGTCTTCGAATGCTGCATTACATGAGATTTTTAGTGTAATGATAGTCAATTCGCCTGAAACAATAAGATTATTAAAAAATATAGCTCCTCATATGAAGAAAACACGAGTAGCATCAAATAGAGAGTATAGACAATTAGCAGAGTATATATCTAGTCTGATAATTGGTACTCCAATTGATAGAATGATATTACCGTATGCTTCAATCATAAATAGTTCGATAGATGCAGATAAGCTGGATTACTTATCAAGAGACTCGGAAAGTACAAAGGTTCCAATAGCGGTAGATATTGCTAGAATAATACAAAAATTAGATGTAGTGAATATAAAACAAATAGAGTATCCCAAAATATGGAGTGATTCCAAAAGCGAAAATGAGCCATTAAAGATTATGGCAATTAAAAATTCAGCGAAAAAAGTATTTTGGCAATTATCAAATGCTCGATCCAGCTTGTATGAAAGCGTGTATTATCATCATAAAGTATTAACAGCAGAAACGATGTTTCGTAAGGCATTAAGAAGATTGTATAGAGATATAGGCGTAGAAAAGATAAATTTTACTGATATTTTACAATGGACAGATGATATATTTAATGATTATTGGTATTTGACAATATATCCCAATGATATTGACGAAATAACAAAGGGTGAAGTATGTCAAATATTGAACAAGATAAAGGAGAGGAATTTATATAAGAGAGTTGCGGCATTTTCAAGAGAAAGCTTAAAAGGAGAATTATCAGCAATAAGAAGCTTTGTAAGAAATGTAATTCAGGATTCAAAGTCAGACGCACATAAGGCGTTTATGAATGATTTGGAAAAGGAATATCGAAAGATTCGTTCATTGTTGGGGGAGGAAGAACAGAAATTGGCAATACCTCACTTTATGTTTGCATATGCGAAGTATGATGCTATGGCTTCCATGCCTATAGAAAGTAATGATAACTTTATATGGTCATCTTCTTTGATGAAACAGGAAACGATGGAAGCAGGAAAGAAGTCAAGACAAGAACAATTTTATCTATTAACCGATTGTAAAGATAGAGTATATGTATATTTAGCATTAGAGAAGGTTTTAGCAAAATATAAAATTATTCAATTAGCAAAAGAAGCCTCTATATGTTCAAAAGTGCCATTTGATGAAATGTATCGGAAGAGGAAAAGGCTTTTAGAGAAAAATTATTATAAAGACGCATTATCGTTATTGCAAGATGACATATTTGTGGATTTGCTTGATTGTAAGATGATTGATAGCATAGTGAGAAAGTACCGAAGTTTTCATGGTGCTGGAGAATGTAAAATAGAGAAACAAAGACTACTTTTCTTTTTAAGGCAATTTTTGCGGTTTGAACTTACAAAAACAGAATTGGAAATGCTGTTGGATGGAATTCTTCGTTTATTAAATTCGGCATATTATATCGATAGAGAATTGTGTGCAACTCATGTTCCGGTCTTATTGGATAAGATATCTGGAATTCCGTATGAAAGAAAGCATATTATTTTTTTAGGGGGAATATTGGAGACCTCACATCATTTTACATATTATTTTAATGATATACAAGAAAGGAAAAACTTTATTTTTGATGTTTCTGTTGAAGCGGCGTTTAGAAATGCAGAAGAAGATAGATTATTATGTTTTTTTGATGATGGGGCATATTCAGGTAGGCAGGTTGTTTCAATCTTTCAAGAATTTATGGGGATACCAGTTGAAGAAAGAGCTACAAATGAGCATCATGTCGATGAATTGTCTGAAGAAAACAAGGAGAATTTAAGAAAATCCAAGATAGTATTATTGTATCTGTGCTTTAATCCAGAAGCTCAAGAGTATATCAGAGCTCAGTTCAAGGAATTGGGCATAATGAATGTGGAAATACATTATTGCAAAGATTTGTCCATAAAGAAATTTGATGAACAGGATTCTATATTTAAATCGGAGGAACAAAGGGAGCTGGTAAAAAGCTGCTTAAAAGAGATAGGAGAAGAAGTGGTTTTATCTATAAAAAAACTAGAAAGCGGTAAATATAAGGAAAGATGGGATGAACAGCGCGTGATGGAGGCTGCATTAGGATATAATGATGCCCAGCAGATGGTTGTTTGTTCTAACAATGTACCTAAATATTTAATCTCTGCGTTTTGGTGCAATGGAAAAGCTAAGGGAATGGATTGGACGGGACTATTTCAGAGAACGGAATAATTATAGTAATAAAAATTTTTTAGTATTGAATAACAGTATAGGGGGAATTGGCTTTGAATATAAATATTTGTAGTCCTCATCTGACAATGGGGGACGATGAAAGGGCAATGAGATTTTACACGGAACTTGTTAAATATATAAAAGAATTTACGGTGGTAAATGAAATCGAAAATGAGAATAAGATTTTAGAGCTAAGAGATAAAATGGATAAAGATGATTTGATAATCTTATTCAATTCTTCATTAGAATTTTCAGAGGATATAATAAAATTAATAAGAAAAGCAAGATCTAAACAGGCTTATATCTGGCCGGTCGCAATGGATCGCAAGGACGAGAGTCGTTTGCCACATGAACTGATTAATAAAAAACAGAGTTTTGATGTAGCTGTAAGGACTGAAAATAGGAATAGTGAGAACTTGTCGGTTGTAGCACAGATTTTTGCTAGGGAAATTATATCGGAAGTATTGCCAACGTTTTATGCAGAAACAAAGAAGTTGCTTTTTTTAAGCCATAAAAGACTTGATGGAGAAGATATTGTAGCAAAACTTTGTGATAAAATAATTCTTTTAGGAAGAGGTCGGGAAGCTAAAAGCGGTCGAGAAGCATTTAGGGATGTAATAGAGGTAAGAGTAGGTGAGAATGCTCAGGAGATTATTGACGAAGCCTTGAGGATAAGTGATGTTTTAATATATTTACATACACCGAAATCGGTAACTTCTATGTGGATTCAAAAGGAAGTTGTCTATGCACTTTTAAATGGCATTCCAATCTTATGGATACAGATAGATAATGCAGATATGGAAGGATTAGTTGTCAGACCAAGTGAAAATCCTCACTTAAGCTATAAGAGTTCTGACTTTTCAGATGCAGATAAGTTGGAGTATATTGTGAATGAAATAGAACACCAATGCTTTCAGCTGGTGATGAGAAATAGGAGAAGTGTTATTAACCAGAAGGAAAAATTTGAGAGTTGGGCGAATGCTCAGGGGATTAATTTTACGAGCATCGATAAAACCCTTCAGATTTATAAGGCTGAATATAAAGAAAAGAGAGGGGGAAAATATCCAAGGAGGCCGATAGTCCAATATATTCAATATTTTGGAAGAACTATTAAGGATGATGATGCGAGAGCATTTGGCGAATATATAAAAGAGAATAAGTACATGTTAAATATGGATTCTGGAGTATTATTATCCTACGATGAACATTATCATGAATATGAGAGTAATATAGTTCGAAATGGGTTTGAAAAGCACATTGAATATTGGGAGAATGAAGTGGGAAGGCATAGTAGAGAATTGAATGGTAAAAAGATTGTAATTTCAGGAGCGTTTCCTGATTGTGAAGAATATAAAAAACAAGTGTTGACAGAAGCGGTAAATGTGTTTGCACAAGAAATAATCAGCTATGGATATACATTGGTGTTTGGAGCGCATCCTACATTTCAAAAATTGATTTTTGAAATTGCAAAAAGAGAAAGCGATATGCCTGAAAAGTCTGTGCATATGTATGTTTGCAAACGGTATGATTACGATATACGAGAGCTTAGAAAGAATGCAACCGTTGTTGAAACGATGGACACTGGAGACAGGGATAGCAGTTTGACCTACATGAGAAAAGAAATGCTTGCGGATAAAGATATAGTAGCAGTTATATGTATAGGGGGAAAGGTTAAGGAAGATGCTCCTGAAAAGCAAGGTGTTGATGAAGAAGCAGACATTGCAAGGCGGAATGGAATTCCAGTATTTATGGTAGGTTCTGTAGGTGGCTTATCAAGTATGCGAGCAGATGCTTTGAGTAAGAGTAAGGAATGGTATACTATCAATGATGCAGATGAAGAATTGAACATAAAGTTTAAAAATAGTATCAAATATCGAGATATATTCGCTTCGTTAGATAAATATATTAGAAATAATAACAACGAGATATAATGAGTGGACGAAAGTAAAATTTTCTTGTTATATGAACTTTCGGTGGAATGTATTCAAGTTCGTCACGTATTTTGTCATACCGATTTCTTTAAGAGAACCATCACACTGTTTACAGTACATGGCATTCGGATGAATCATATAAGCATTAAATGAAAGCTTTAGAAGTAGCCTTGAATATAGGAAGGTATTTGTAGAATTGATAATTTATATTGAAAAAATAGAAAAAAGATAGAAAAAAGGAACAGTAGCACATGGAGCTAGAATAGTAGTTCGTTGCAATTGTGGAGCAATATAGTAAAATAAAAGAGGGCATCGAGTCAGACAAATTTGTATGGCAGATGCCTTTTGTAGTATATGTCAGGAAAGGTAGGAAACATGAATGAACCATAAATTTGATATTGCATTGTCCTTTGCAACAGAAAATCAAGATTTAGTAGAAAAGGTATACCACTATTTAAAAGTTCATAATTTATCTGTTTTTTTTGCTCCTACTAATGAGGCACAGATATTTCTTACGGGCAGAAATCAGAGTGAAGCATTTTATGAAGTATTTGCTATAAAATCTCGATATGTTGCGCTCTTTATTTCGGAATACTATATTAGGAAGGAAATTCCCATGGAGGAAGCGAATATTGCACTTTTAGAGCATAAAAATACAGGAAGAGTGATTCCTATATATATAGATGGGACAAGACTTCCTGTTAGTATGTTAAATCCGAGAGAAAGAAATTATTTCCAATCAAACAATCCGGCAGAAATTGCAAATCATTTGGCTGAGAAAGTGAGAATGGAAGAAAAAATGGAAAAAGAGAGTATGGTATCGGGACACAATGTAATGAACGTGTTGGGAAATAAAGGCACAAAACAGATTTTTGTACAGACATGGAATGGGAGTATTGAATAGTGATCGAGAGAGAAGAACAAATAAATAAGATAGATGAAGCAGAAGAGGTAGAGAAGGAACAACTAGATAGTGAAGAGGAATTGGAGCAAAAGAAACGTAGTTTACATGAATTTAATGCAAAAGAAAATATAGCAGATACGCAGTGGTTTATTCAAAATTTAGACAAAGTGTTTAATATAAATTGTTATATGAAACAGGAGGGAACAGCTAGTCAGGAACGTTTGAATGAGAGAACATCACATTTAAGGAAAATTTAGTTGTTGATGGTGTGAAAAGTTCTTTATTGGTGAGAGATATTCCGGCTACAGAAGGAAGTATGGCATTAGCCAGACTTCATAATGACGATGTAGTGATTTGGAGAGGACAGATAACGTTTTCAGAAGTAAATAATAATCGTGTAGAAGCGTGGGTAAAGGTAACGACGGAGGAAGGAGTCGAAGGCTGGAGTAGGTTGTACTATTTACGACCTGAATCGTATAAGAATATAGAGTATATTGTTACAAAGAGGCATTGAAATAGATTTCAATAGCTGAGTGCAGATGGAAAAAAGTAATGTGGAACAGATGGATTAATAAAAGGAGAGAATATGTATACTGGTTTTAATTTAAGACTTGATGAAACTGCTAGTATTTTTGGCGAGCTGAAAAATTATATGAGACTGCAAAAAATAGGGGAAACTCATTTAAGTAATCAAAAGGCGAATTATGAAAAGGATTTAAAAAAATATGTGAGACAAAAAGAAATTGATGGAACAAAAATACAAAATGAATGGTTCCCTCAGATAAATGCAGATATTTTCATTTCGCATTCACATAAAGATAAGGAATTGGCATGTGCGTTTGCTGGCTGGATAAACGAAAAATTTGGATTAAAGTGTTTTATAGATTCAATTGTATGGGGATATTCAAATGAATTACTGGACGAGATGAACAGCCGGCTAAGTAATAAAAGAAAAGATGATAATGGTGGATATTTGTATGAGCATCAAAGTTGTAATCAGGTATCACAACATGTGAATACAATGTTATCTATTGCACTGCAAAAGATGATTGACAAGGTTGAAGCAGTAATTTTCATAAATACTGATAATACAGTTAAAGTGTGCAGTGACACGAGAATGGAAAAAACATATTCGCCATGGATATATTCTGAGATAATTTGTACGCAGTTTGTAAGGAAAAAACCGTTGCTTGCATATCGTGACTATAAATCCGAAAACAAAACATATATGGGAGTATTTGAAAGTATGCAGTTCGCAATGCATACAGATATTTCATATATCGTTTCGCTCAAGCATCTTAAAACAATGGGAGAGGAAGATTTGATACAGTGGGAGAAGGAATATTCATTAAACGGTGCGAATTATGAATATGCCCTTGATGCATTGTATAAGTTTATGCGTCCTAACGAAGTGGAAAGTACACGAAAATTGTTTAGTGTATTAGAGGATGGAGAGATAAAAACTTTGCAACACGCTTATTCGACACAGGATACGGAGGCGGAGGAATGGGAAGATATGCAGTATGTATGGAATTGCATAATACAAAGATGTATATTATGTTGTCAGGAATGCGATAGGTACAGAAAAGCACTAAATGAGTAGATACGAATAAAGGATAATATAGGATTATCTTTACATAATGAGCGAAGGAGAATATTCATGAGAATTGGAATTGCATATGATACAAAAGACATGTATAACACATCAAAAGATATATACAACGATTTTGCAGACAAACAATCCATCTTATCATTACAAAAGGAGCTTCAAAAAGTAGGTTATGATGTTACATTACTTGGAAATGCTCAAAATATCCTAGAACTTTTAAAGAAAAACAGCTTAAACTGTGACATTGTATATAATACAGTAGAAGGGATTTCTTCACGAAACAGAGAAGGCATTATTCCGGCTTTGTTAGAAGCGTATAATGTTCCCTATATCGGAACAGATTCCTTCGGTCTTTCATTAACGTTGAATAAATATCTCATGAAAGTTGTCGCACAACATTATGGTATCCAAACTCCTAAGAGTATTCTTATCAATTATCCGAATGTTTATAATGACATTGATGAGAAATTAGAAGAATTTGATTTTCCAATAATTTTGAAACCTAATTATGAAGGGAATAGTTCTGGAATATCTGTATGCGATAATAAAAAAGCTGCACTGGAACAAATAAATAATTTATTAATATCGTATCATACAGATATTCTATGTGAGGAATTCATTTTCGGCAAAGAAATAACGATCCCCTATATCGATACAGTTCCAAATGGAGTTTGGGATGTTACTACTGTAGATGTCCAAAAAAGTGACGATTTCTGGCTTGATACAAATTGGAAACTGTACGGAGATTATTGCAACATCATTTTGAATCTTGATACCAAGACTAAAGGTGATTTTGAATATGCAATTAAAACACTTTTTAGAGCTATAGGATGTCGTGATTTTTGCAGATTCGACTTTCGTTTAACCGCAGATAATTGTATATATTTTATTGAAGCTAATCCATTGCCAGCATTGTTTAAAGGTGGTTCATTTGATGTTGTTGGCAATAAATATGGATATACATATGCTGAGACAGTGCAACTAATTGTCGAAACTGCATGTAAGAGATTATCTATTCCCAAAATCTAAATTCTGCAAGAAAACAGTGTAATTGATTCATTCTCATGTAGAAAAAGCTATTATCTTTATAAATGGAATCGTTTTGCTGACGGTTCCTTTTTATAATATCCTTCAATAATGGTACAAAAAAATCATCAACAGCTAATGCATTTAAAAGCTTCTCACAGAATGGTTCCACATTTTTTCCTTGATGCTCATCGATAAGGATACATAATATTTCTTGATATATATTTTCATATTTAGATGTATGCTGCCGTTGATTCAACTTTTTTTGGGCAAATTTGAAGTGAATGTAAGCATCGTCAAATTCATCACTTTCAATATTTCCTAATAATATATAACACATACAAATATTTAAATATATACTCATATAGGTAAAATCAGTTAGTCCTATCAATAGTGCTTCTTTAAAATATATGAGTCCTTTTTTAATATCATTTTCAACCATGATAAAATATATGCCATAATTGTTTTTTGCATATGCGAGTTTTTCGTTATCACACTGGGAAAAGTACGATAGTGCCTTTTCAAAATATTGCTTTATTTTTTTTGCATCTTCGCAATCTTGAAACATCATTTCTGTTGCTAAATTTGTAAAAACTTCCCCAGCAGAATTCCAATTTCCATGCTGTTCATAAAATTGAACACATTTTTCCAAGTTTTCCTTGGCATGCTCATATTCATAAAACATGTCACATTTTTTTAAGATATCAAAAAAGTAAGTTTTGTTTTTAAGCTTTGATGATGCATTATTTAATGCTAAATGAAAATATCTCATTCCATTATCATCTAAACCTAAATGGTTCTGTATTGTAGCCACCAAGGAATAGGTCAAGCAAAATAATTCTTGGGAATGGTTATTGGAACCGGATGTATTTTTTAAATAGTTAACAAGCTCCATAATTGTAGTATAAGACAAGTCTATATTACCTGTTTGAAATAAACAATATGCATAGTAATATTTTATAAGCATTTTACTTCCAGCATATTTTTCGGCATTGTGAATATTTTGTAATATTTTTAAAGCTTGCTTATATTCTCCAAGTTGTATATATGTTTTTATTTGATAATTCTGAACAAAAGCGTACTCTATCACATTTGTTTCTGTTTCTAAATATTCTATAATTTCTTTTGCAATTTCTAACGCATTATGAGTTTTATTTACTTTTCTATAGTGATAAAGTAATAAAAAGCATAAATCTTTTCTTTCTGTATTATATGTCGGTAACAGCTTATAAAGATTATTTAAGCTATTTAATATTGACAACTGGTTAGTTAAATTAGTACACCGTTCGTATTGAGATTTATAATACTGTTCCAGTATTTTTATCCAAGAAATCTTATTTTCATTTGTAATACTATCAAAAATCCCCTGATAAATATCGTAAGAAATGAATTCATACTTTGAATTTATATTAATACAACTTCTAACAAAACCATGCATTTCTTCCATTTGCTTTATATAAGCAGAGGCGGCTTCATACCCAAAACAGCTAGGTGATTCTAATGCATCACAAACAAACTGCTCACCGATAATGGATGCTTTTTGTAGTAATATATCCGCATCAGGAATATCTTTATATTTGATTTGTATAATTTCATCAATATATTTAGCAAGTGCTTTTATATCAATTTTTTCCACATTATCAGTATGTAAGTGATTAAGAAACATTAATCTATCTATTTTTACAAAATTATAATCTGTAATCTCGATAATATGATCATATAAGGATTTATCTAATTCTAGATAATATTCTTGAAAAAAATTGTAGAAATCTTCTTTGCTTGCAATGAAGTTAGCATACTTGTAGTTTCTTGGTAAAAATCCACATTCCCATATCATATTGAAATTAGGACAATCCATAAGCTGTGTTTTTACAAGATCAAAAATTAATACGATTGATTTCCACTCTGATGAAACAAGATTATCCATAATGTTATTAAAAATCAGTGTAGGAATACTGTCAACGGAATCAATAATACAATACAAATATTCTGCGCCATTACTCGATTCAATATCATCAATCATATCTTTAGTGAAATATTTGTGTGGAGAATAATTATTTAGAGCAAAAGTTGTTTTACCTGTACCCTTTTCATTACATATTATTTCTATTTTCATGCAATATTACCTTTCATTATTTATCAAATAGTATTCTACCTTATGGATTAACTCATTAAGCGAAATATCTTCATGTGAATCTTCAGACAAAAAAGTAAAAGGATTCCATGAAAATACAATATTTTCATTGCGTTTCCACGTAATCATAGCAGACGGGGGATTTTCTTTATTATCTTCATACAATAGAAGACAAGGTAAGTTCGAAAATTCTTCGGGTAGCAAAAAAAAACTTTTTTCGTTAGAATTATTAAAAAATTTTATATAATCGTCCTTATATTTTGCTTGAATTCCTTTCAAATTAATTCTAGACACAATCTCCTGTAGAAGATACTTACTAAAATGCCTAATGTTATCTAAATAAAAATCTTCATTTAAGGATTGTTCGTATTTTGTTTTTAATAGCATAATAGTTTCCTTCACACATTTATGTTTGTAAAAGCCAATAAAAGAAGGAATATCATCGAGCAAAACATCCTCGTCTAATATAATCGGAATTAAAAAATCTGAAGCAAAAAATGTTGCCATAAGTCGTTCCTTAATCGCAGAAAATTCTAGATTAGTCCATATTTTTCTCTTATAATTCTTAGATATAAAACAGACCACATATTTTGCTTGTTGCATATACAAATTTCTTAGATGGCTATATAAATCTTTGCCACATAGTTCGCTTTGATAATCGTAGTCATAAAAAACTTTAAAACCTTTTAACCCCTCTTTGATTTCTTCAACTAATGCTCTATCCTCACCCGCAAAAGAAAATGCAAAATCATATTGTACTTTCATATTTATTATCCTCATACAAAATATTACAGTGTTAATCCTATATTATCCTTTATTCATCTCAATCAGATTCCGTGGATGTTTGTTATATAGAATCTCCTTCTGCTTTACATTAGAGATATGAGTATATATTTCTGTTGTACTGATGGAACTATGACCTAGGATTTTTTGTATGTATCGTATATCCACATCCTGTTCTAGAAGAAGCGTAGCAAACGAATGGCGGAACATATGTGGTGTAATGTGTTGGTTAATACCGGCAAGTGTAGCATAACGGTTAATCATAAAACGAACAGATTGGTCTGATAATTTGTGCTGAAGGCGATTTACGAAGAAATAGCCACAAGCAGAAATATCATCTTTGAAAGTCTCTCTATAATGTAATAAAGCATTTAATACTTCTGAATTGCCTATTTGAAGAACCCTTTCCTTGGAACCCTTTCCGTAAATTAATACAATTTTGCTTTCAAAGTCTATGTCAGTAGACTTTAATGAACATAGTTCAGATATTCTCATTCCTGTCGCAAATAGTAATTCAATAACTGCGATGTCTCGTATGCAGCAGCGTAACTGGTATTCAGAAGTTGCTTGCTCTTTATAGGAATAAAGAGTAGATAGGAAGGATTTTAGGGTATAGAAAGGAATTGTTTTGGGTAAGAGTTTTTCTTCGCGGAAGCGAATGTCCAAGGATGAAAAAGGATTCACAGTTAAAATTTCTTTGTATTCCATATAGTGAAAAAAGGCTTTTAAACTGGCAATTTTTCGTTTGACAGATTTTGGCTTATATTTCTTATGCAGATAAGTGATAAAGGTATCTACATGATCTTTGGAAAAATAGGCGGGCTGTTGGGAAGAGAAGAGTATAAATTGTGAGAGATCGATTTTATATGCTTTTAATGTCTTTTGATTTAAGTGCTTTCGATGCTCACAGTATTCCAGATAATCCATAATATAGTCATTTAAAGTGTTCATAATAATTATCCTCCATTTTTTCTTAATACTAGATATACCATGAGAAATAAGCAAATAGTAAATTTCCTTGCAAGCTGGGCAGGTGTATAAATATGTAAATATATCTAATAGTTTTGACAAATAATCAGATACGGCTATAATTAAGAGAGTAAAAACAAAAATGCGAGGTTATCATGAAAAAGAGAAATGAGCACATAATATATATCATAGCCGCACTTTTAGGTGCTTTATGTTTTGTTTTATTATATGGAATCTATGTATTAAATCCTTTTTATACCGATTGGCTGATAACAGGTGGAGACTTGACACAGCATTATCTGGGCTGGGAATTCTTTAGACGTTCAGAATGGCTGTTCCCGATAGGATTGACTAATCAGATTGCGTATCCAACTGAAACATCTGTGATCTATACGGATTCCATTCCTTTGTTTGCAGTTATGTTTAAGTTATTTACAAAAAATATGGCAGGACGTTTCCAGTATTTTGGGTTATGGGGCTTGTGTTGTTTTATGCTTCAAGGATATTGGTCAGCAAAGATTTTGCACAAGTGGATAGAGGACAAGTGGCAGGTGTGGCTTGGTAGTTTGTTTTTTATCATGTCACCAATCGTAATATTTAGAATGTATTACCACACGGCATTAGCTGCGCATTGGCTTATACTAATGGCTATTTATTTGTGTGCAATACACAAGGAGCAGTATAGGGATATTGTAAAGACATCCATACAGTGGGGAGTATTGGGCATTTTGATAGGCTCTATTCATTTATATTTTGTGCCTATGTGTGGAGTTTTGCTTGCAGGATATGTAGTGTATAGTTTGATTGAGGAGAAGAAGATTAACTTAAAATATTTATGTCCAGGTGTTGGTTTCGTTGTGGGGGTGTTTGGAACTGTATATGTATTAGGAGGATTTTCATCTGGAGCACAATCAAGTGCGGGAAGTAATTTAGGGTATTTTAGTTTTAATTTAAATGGTTTCTATAATCCGATTGGATACTCAAAGATTTTAAAGTGGCTTGATGTATATACAGAGGGACAGTATGAAGGATTTGCGTATTTAGGACTTGGAATACTTATTTTGATATTGGGAGCTGTAATAGCATTATGTCTTTTAGGAAAAGAAAAACTAACATTAATAAAGGCGAATTGGATGAAGGTAGTCATTGCTTTTGGTGTGGTAGCGGGACTTATATTTTTAGCGGCTTCTCCGAAAGTGACTTTTGATGAACATTTATTGTTTGAATTTCCGGATATTGATATCATAATCAAATATTGGAGTGTTTTTGGCTCGAGTGGTCGTATTGTATGGCCTGTGTATTATTTGATTATGCTTTTTGCAATAGTAGGTGCATTACAATTGACGAAAATAGGGGGAAAGAATAGAATAATAACGTATGTCCTTTTACTTTGTTGTTTTGTGATTCAGCTATATGATATAAGTGGTAAAGTAATAGAGAAACATGAAATGTATGCATATGAAGTTGAAAATGTGATATCTTTAGAAAGTGATTTTTGGAATAACATAGATACAACAAAGTATGAGCATGTAGCATGGATTTCTCATAATATTGACCGTAGAAAGATTTTATATATAGCAGATTGGGCATTAGATCACGATTTAACTATGAGTAATTTCTATTTTGCAAGAACCATAGATTTACGATCTTATGCTGAGGCGGAAACAAAGCAATTTAAGAAAAATACCTTGTATATTTTTGTTCCGGGAGATATGGTCGAATACGAAGATTATCACAATTTTGAAAATGCGCTTTCTTTTTATGAAGCGGATGGACTAATAATTGGAAGTGTTTTACCAATACAGGAATCATAAGAAAAGAGGAGTAGAATGGATTTTGATATTATAAAGTGGCTGAATCTTAAAATGCCAAAACACACGAAAATATGTCTCATATCAGGTGTGATAGCTGGCTGGCTTACACATTTTTATATGTTTACACATAAGCTTCCGAACTGGGATGATTTGAATAATATTGGAGCTTATGGTAGTGGAGATTATCTTGGTAGATGGTTTTTGAAATATATTCATAATCTTGGAGGGCAGTATAGTATTCCGGCTGTACATGGGGTGTTATTTATTTTGTGTCTTTCTATAGCTGCCTGTTTTGTATTAGAAATTGCACAGATTAAAAGCACGACAGGTGCAGTTTTGGTTCCGATTGTGATGGTCACATTTCCTAGTGTGATTAGTACAATGACATTTATGTTTATGGCGCATACATCGGGAATTGGTATCTTAATGATTTGCGTTGCAATATATTTATTACGCAAATATAAACATGGATGGATTCCTTGTATTATTATGCTTGTATGCGTATTAGGTATATATCAGAGCTACGTTAGCATAGCAATAGCATTGATGCTGATAGGCATGATTGTAGATTTATTCAAGGGAAAGTCTGCATGGGATACGGTAAAGCATGGTGTATTGTGTGTTGTTATTCTTGGTGTTAGTGTAGTAGCGTATATGGGGTTGTCACATATTATTTATCCAAATCTGGATAATGAAACCTATGGTGGAGTAGGGAACATGGGGCAGATTGCAATTTCTGAGATGCCAATCTTAATCGGAAGATGTTATAAGAGATTTTTAGAATACTTCCTTTGGAAACCGTTTGCGTTTGTAACAAAAACCTCTCAGAGAATGAATCAGTTGGTGTGTGCTCTTGCAATTGTTATTTTTCCGTATTTGGTTTGGAAGAAGCAACTTTATAAGAAGTTGTTCGAAGTAGCATTATGTGTCATTTTATGCGGTTTTATGCCTTTGGCAGTAGCATTCATCTATTTTATGGCACCTGATGTAGATTACTCTATGCTGATGCTCTATGCGTATACATTGATTTATGTACTGGTATTGGCAATGTTAGAAGTTTGTATGCAGGAGTGGAGTTACGAAGAGAAACTTGTTCCTTGGCAGAAATATGCAAGATTTGGTTTAGTAGTAGTTACCGCTGGTGTCATATTTGTAAGCTGCTATACAGACTATTTGATAACCAATAAGGCATATATGCGAATGGATTTGGCATGTCAGCGAGTAAATAATTATTTCAATCGAATCCTTACCAGTGTGGAAGCACAGGAGGGATATGTCAATGGCGATGAGGTTACGTTTGTAGGTAATTTCTATTATAAAGAGAATCCAAGTGTAGTGGAATTTGACTTTATGGATTCTGAGAGTCTGCGTGAGCTTTCAGGCGTTGCACTTGAAAATGGATTAATGACTTCTGGTGCAAGAGATAATTTTATCAGACATTATGTAGGGTTTAATATGGCTGATTTATCAGAAGGGGATAAGGAACAGATTGCTAATACGGAAGAATTTAAAAGGATGCCGGATTATCCAGCAGAAGGTTCCATTAAAAAGATTGACGATACATGGGTTGTTAAATTGTGTAAATAATATAAATGTCCATGACTGATTCGAAGAAGCAGCATGGACATTTTTTCGATTAAGGAATGAAAAAATATGGAATGTGTTTATTATTTTACTATTTTCTGTTAAGATATTTTAAGTGGTATACTATACTACTTATTTATGTAATAGGAAATTGCTGTTATGTAGTGGTAGTTAGACAAGAATTTCGTAAGAAATTCTTGCTAGTGTTTACTGCTGAGCAAACACTTATATATATAGTGAGATATGAATATAGATAAGCAGGAATAAGGGAGTGAACATATGGCACGAAAAGTGGCTATAGGTATACAGGACTTTGGTGATTTAATAAGAAATAATTGCTTTTACGTAGATAAAACACAGTTTATAAAGGAATGGTGGGATAGTGGCGATTCTGTAACTCTGATTACTCGCCCAAGACGTTTTGGGAAGACTCTTAATATGAGTATGCTGGAATATTTCTTTTCAAACAGATATGAAGGGCATGGAGAAATATTTGAGGGACTTTCTATATGGGAGGAAGAAAGATTTCGTGATTTACAGGGAACTTATCCAGTTATAAATTTGTCTTTTGCGAATGTTAAGGAAAAGACTTACCAGCAGACAAAAGAGAGAATGTATCAGATTATTATAGAACTGTATAATAAGAATACATTTTTGTTGAATAGCGGCTTGCTAACAGAACAGGAGCAAGGATATTATCGTAGTATTAGGGAAAATATGCCAGAGACAACTGCAACGATGGCATTGCATAGGATGACAGATTTTTTGTGTCGTTATTTTCGTAAAAAGGTGATTATTCTTTTGGATGAATATGATACTCCCATGCAGGAAGCTTATGTGCATGGATATTGGGATGAGTTAGTAGCGTTTACTAGGAGTATGTTTAATTCTACTTTTAAAACGAATCCTTATTTGGAAAGAGCAGTTATGACAGGAATCACGAGAGTTAGCAAGGAATCTGTTTTTTCTGATTTGAATAATTTAAAAGTTGTGACTACCACCTCGAATGAATATGCTACTGCGTTTGGTTTTACGCAGGATGAGGTTTTTAAAGCCATGGACGAAATAGGTATGTCACAAAAGGAAGAAGTAAAAAAGTGGTATGATGGATTTGTGTTTGGCTCAGTCAGCGATATTTATAATCCGTGGTCTATTATTAATTTCCTTGATACAGGGAAGATTATCACTTATTGGGCTAATACAAGTGGAAATAGTTTAGTAAGTAAGCTTATTCGTGAAGGAAGCCGTGGGATTAAGGAACAGTTTGAAACCTTATTGCAGGGAAATGTAATTGAGGCAAAGCTGGATGAACAGATAGTATATAATCAGCTGGAGCAAAGTGAAAGTGCGATTTGGAGTCTTTTGATTGCCAGTGGTTACTTAAAGGTAATAGAGGTCGAAATAGCAGAAGAAGTATATAAGTTAAAACTTACCAATTACGAAGTTGTAAGAATGTTTCAGAATATGGTATCGGGATGGTTTGGTGAGAAGGATGGAAATTATAATGATTTTGTCAAAGCATTACTTCTTGACGATATCGATGCTATGAATGAGTATATGAACAGAGTTGCACTAAATATCTTTAGTAGCTTTGATACAGGGAAGCGCCCATCAGGTATGGAACCGGAACGCTTTTATCACGGATTTGTGTTAGGGTTAATCGTGGATTTGCGAGATAAGTATATTGTTACATCGAATAGAGAAAGTGGTTTTGGAAGGTATGATATTATGCTAGAGCCATTGAAAGAAGGAAATGCTATTATCATTGAGTTTAAGGTGTTTAATCAAAGAAGAGAAAAGACTTTGGAGGATACACTTAAGGCAGCACTTTCACAGATAGAAGAAAAGAATTATGCGCAGATATTATTAAGCCATGGATTTGAACTACAGTGTATTAAAAAGTATGGTTTTGCTTTTGAGGGGAAAAATGTGCTTATAGGATAAGAAAATTTGATTGGAAGGACAGAGGAAATAAAAGTGACAGTAAGAAAAAAAATGGGAACATTATACATCGTAGTTCCTTGCTACAATGAAGAAGAGGCTTTGGAGGAATCAGCAAAGTCTTTGATGAAAAAGCTAGAAGAATTAAAAGAAAAGAGCTTGGTTTCTGAGAAGAGTCGTATTGTATTTGTGGATGATGGATCGAAAGATCAGACATGGAGCTTGATTGAGAACCTTTATCAGAAGCATGAAAGCATCATAGGCTTACGTTTTGCACATAATAGAGGACATCAGAATGCGATTCTTGCAGGTATGATGTATGCGAAGGGTTTTTGCGATTTTACGATTACAATTGATGCAGATTTGCAGCAGGATATCAATGCGATGGAGTTGTTTATTGAGGAATATTATGCTGGAAATGAGATTGTGTATGGTGTACGCAATTCCAGAGACACCGATTCCTTTTTTAAGAAGTTTACAGCTACGGTATTTTATAAGACAATGCATTTCCTTGGTTGTAATATTTATGGTAATTCGGCAGATTATCGTTTGATGAGTGCGAAGGCGTTGGATGCGTTATCAGAATATGGTGAGGTCAATCTGTTTTTGAGAGGAATTATTCCGGATATAGGGTTGAAGACATCCGTGGTACATTTTGAGGTGTTTCCACGTATGCAGGGAGAATCGAAGTATTCTCTGACTAAAATGGTGACATTGGCAGCAGATGGTATTACTTCCTTTAGTATCAAGCCGATTCGAATGGTATTTGCACTGGGGATTTTGGCGTTACTTGTAGGATTTATTATGATTATTCATGTATTTTATGAGCACTATTTTGGAACAACTGTGAGTGGATGGTCTTCCATATTAGTATCCATTTGGCTATTGGGTGGTGCGGTTCTCTTATCGCTTGGAATTATTGGTGAGTATGTAGGACGTAATTATATGGAGACCAAGAAGAGACCAAGATATTATTTCTGGGATGTATTATCGAGGGAAGAAGAGAATGAATAAACGAATATATATGGCAAACATAGTAAGCATTATTATACTGGCAATTTGTTCAACGGTGGCTGTATTTGCAGATGTAGAGTCTACGGGTAATCTTTCTATGGCGTTGAATGGTGCAGGAGTAACGCAGCTTATAGTATGCGTTGCTTTGGCATATTTGTATTTTCAGCAGTTAAAGAATAGTAACAGTATATGGAATCGTCAAAGCACAAGAGAAAAGATAGGATATGCAATGGTTGCAGTGATTTTTGCAATATGCATGATAAT
>JAFQAU010000296.1 GCA_017399885.1 Lachnospiraceae bacterium | reverse complement strand
TGTGAGGAAATCTATAAGATATTAATTGAAAAAGGATTTGCATGTAGTAATGTAGCATTGGGTGTTGGAAGCTTTTCCATGCAATGTGTAGAGGAAAAAGGAATATTAAAACCTTTTACCAGAGATACCTTTTCTTCCTGTGTAAAAGCAACCTATATGGAATGGAATCAAAAAGGATATCCAATCTTTAAAAATCCAAAAGATGGTGGATTTAAAAAATCACAAAAGGGGCTATGCAGAGTATTCCATAAAGAAGATGGTAGCATAACATTTGAGGATGGATACATAAATGAAAATGATATAAAGGACAATTTGTTGGAACCTGTTTTTAGGGATGGTAAATTATTAAAAGAGGAAAGTTTACAGCAAATACGAAAGCGTTTACATCATGGAAGCTTCTAAAGTTAAGATTCTGTAACAGGTTAGCCCCCAATGTCATTTCGTTAAGCATTGAAGTTTACTGAATGGCTTGAACTGTTACAAAATACTCTTGTTATTATGGAAGGAAAAGTGGTAGAATAGAAAGGAAATGGCAAGGAGATTGTCTAATGAAAGGAAGCAAAAGCGATGACCGATTTGGAAAAATACTACAACAAATTTAACGAAGAAAAGCGCTTAAACAGTCGACATGGTCAGGTCGAGTTTATTACCTCTATGAAGTATATTCATGACTATTTAGAGGAGATGGAGGAGCCTAAGATTTTAGATGTAGGCGCTGGTACAGGAAGGTATTCCGTGGCATTGGCAGAAGAAGGATATGATGTTACTGCTGTAGAGTTGGTAAAGTACAATCTTGGGATTTTGAAAAAAAAGGGAAGTACGGTAAAAGCTTATCAGGGAAATGCCATGAAATTATCCAGATTTCCAGATAATTCTTTTGACTTAACCTTAGTATTTGGACCTATGTATCATTTGTATACGCTAGAAGACAAAGCCAAGGCACTGAGTGAAGCAAAAAGAGTCACAAGGACTGGTGGTGTTATTTTAGTAGCATATTGTATGAATGAGTATAGTGTGTTAACCTTTGGTTTTAAAGAGAATAACATAAAAGAAAGTATAAAAAATAATCGGTTATCAGAAGATTTTCATGTTTTATCAGAAGAGAAGGATTTATACGATTATGTAAGAATAGAAGATATTGATTTGGTCAATAGTATGGTAGGACAATTAGAGAGAATAAAGCTTATTACCCCTGATGGACCGGCAAATTATATGCGTCCTATATTAAATGCTATGGACGAGGAAACATTTCGATTATTTTTACAATATCATTTTTCCACTTGTGAACGTCAGGATATACTAGGAGCCAGTGCACATACCTTAGATATATTAAGGGTAATAAAATAAATGGTTAAGAAGCGTCCATTTACAAGAGGGGGAGAAAGGTGTTATATGATAAGGATATACGGGATCCGTTATTTGATTATCTGGAAGAGAATTTTGGTAAAATACGTGTAATTGATGAAAAACAGTTAGGAAAAAGTACCAGAGCGGATATGTTTATGGTAACGGAGGAAGAGTTTATCGGAATAGAAATTAAAAGTGATGCAGATACTTATACGCGTTTACAGATGCAGACCAAGGGATATGATGCCTATTGTGACAGAAATTATATTGTAGTAGGTAATCGTCATAGGAAACATGTTGCAGAACATGTTCCGGAATATTGGGGAATTATCCTGGTAGAGTATCATCAAAATCAGGTATTATTTCAGTTGGTTCGTGAAGCCAATGAAAATCCTAAATGGAAACCGGATAAACAGCTGTCTCTTTTATGGCGACAGGAATTAGATCATATTTTGCATAAATACAAGCTACCAAAATACAAGCAGAAGGCTAGAAGCTACATAATAGGGAGAATGCTAAAAAAAATGGAATATGGAATGTTAAAAAAAGCAGCATGTTATGAATTATTTGAGCGGGATTATACAAAGTATTAATATAAGAATGGAGGAAAATAAAAATGCTACGTCATGTGATTTTATGGAAAATAAAAGAAGAAAAAAGCGAAGCAGAGAAGAAGGAAATTAGAGAAGGTGTAAAAAAAGGATTGGAGGGTTTGGCAGATAAAATCCCTGGATTGGTGGAAATAAAGGTACATACAGAGGGATTATCAACTTCAAATGCAGACTTGATGTTAGATTCTCTTTTTGAGAGTGAAGAGGCATTGGAGGTATATGCAAAGCATCCAGAGCATGTTGCAGTAGCCAATAACAATGTAAGACCTTACATGGAAGTTAGAATGTGTATGGATTATATCGTATAATAATGATTAAGATTTTAATAATATCATAAATAGAAAAGAGGAACGCAGGATGAAGAAAAAAATTTTTATTGATGGAAGTGAAGGAACTACAGGACTTCGTATTTATGAACGATTTCAGGGACGTGACGATATAGAATTATTAAAAATCGATCCCCAATTACGAAAATCTCCAGAAGAAAGAAAAAAATTAATCAACCAGTCAGATATTACATTTTTATGTTTGCCGGATGTGGCGGCTAGAGAATCTGTGTCTCTTGTGGAAAATGAAAATGTAGTTATCATTGATGCTTCAACGGCTCACAGAACGGAAGAGGGATGGGCGTATGGTTTTCCGGAATTATCGAAAGCCCATAAGGAAAAGATTATAAATAGCAAAAGAATTGCAGTTCCGGGATGCTATGCTTCGGGTTTTGTGTCTCTAGTATACCCTTTGGTAGCAGGTGGAATTTTACCAAAGGATTACCCGGTAACAACATTTGCAATATCTGGTTATAGTGGTGCCGGAAAGAACGTTATTGCTGCCTATGAAAGTGCAGACAGACCAAAGGAGCTTTCTGCTGGTAGAGAGTACGCTTTAACCCAACAACATAAGCATCTAAAAGAAATGAAGATCATTACAGGATTAGAGAGAACCCCTTTGTTTTCGCCAATTATAGATGATTACTATAGTGGAATGCTTGTATCACTTCCTTTATTTGCGGATATGTTAGGAAAGAAAGAAACACCGGAATCTCTATTAGAGTACTATAGAGAATATTATAAGGGACAAGCATTTATAAAAGTAAGTGAAGCAGACGATGAGGTAGCAGCTAGTGGTTTCATCGCAGGAAACGGCTTGTCTGGTTGGGATGGACTAAAAATTTATGTAACTGGTAATGAGGAGCGAATTGTAGTATCAGCCCAATTTGACAATCTTGGAAAGGGAGCATCCGGTGCAGCAATTGAATGTATGAATTTAGTAATGGGATGTGACTTAGACAAGGGTCTACAGCTGTAGAAAACAGGAGTGTTACAATTAGTGTAACAGTTTAGGTAGGGGCAATCACTTTGCTGATTGCCCACGTATCAATATTGTATATTTTACTAGTTGTAAGTCCATCGGGCTGATTTGCCCGATTTTACATGGACTTACAACGTAACAGGTCAGCCTCCGGCTGAACTGTTACAATTAGTTGAATACATAGAAAATTTATAGTTGCCTTTTAGGAAATTATAAGTTACAATGAATGAGATATTCTTAATGCGTAGAAGAGAAGGAGTAAGACAGATAAGTATTTTACAGAGAGTATTCGGTGGTGGAAGAATACAGATACCCTGTTCTGAATACATCTTGGAGCAGCGACTTGAAATATAAGTAGGGAAGCCGGGGATCGCCCGATATAGCGATAGGATTGTAAATAATCCTGCTAAGCAGAATCTTATGTAAGGTTTTGGAAGCAGAGGTGGTACCGCGATAGATCGCCCTCTGTTCATCTATGATGAACAGGGGGTTTTTGTTTTATAGGGAAGTTTCTCCTATAAAGTAAAAGGTATCCACAAGGATGTGCACGAATTGGTATGGAAGATGCTATCAAAACCTATTTGTAACGTTGGAATGATAAATTTAAAGGAGATGGAAAGATGACAGTATATGATGAATTAGTAGCCAGAGGTTTAATTGCACAGGTTACAGATGAAGAAGAAATTAAAGAATTGGTAAATAATGGGAAAGCCACCTTTTATATAGGATTTGACCCAACTGCAGATTCCCTACATGTAGGACATTTTATGGCACTATGCTTAATGAAACGTTTGCAGATGGCAGGAAATAAGCCGGTTGTATTAATTGGTGGAGGAACAGCATACATTGGAGATCCTTCCGGAAGAACAGATATGCGTTCTATGATGACACCAGAAACCATTCAGCACAATTGTGATTGCTTTAGAAAGCAAATGGAGCGTTTTATCGAATTTGGAGAAGATAAGGCGATTATGGTAAATAATGCAGACTGGTTGTTAAAATTAAATTATGTAGACTTATTAAGAGAAGTAGGACCACATTTTTCGGTAAACAATATGCTTCGTGCAGAGTGTTATAAGCAGAGAATGGAAAATGGCTTGAGTTTCTTAGAGTTTAACTACATGATTATGCAGTCTTATGATTTTTATCATTTATATCAAAATTATGGCTGTAATATGCAGTTTGGTGGTAATGATCAATGGTCCAATATGCTTGGAGGAACAGAGTTAATTCGTCGTAAGCTTGGAAAAGATGCATACGCTATGACCATTACCTTATTACTAAATTCAGAAGGAAAGAAGATGGGAAAAACAGCAAGTGGCGCTGTTTGGCTAGATCCGAATAAAACATCACCGTTTGAATTTTTCCAATACTGGAGAAATGTAAGTGATGCAGATGTATTAAAATGTATTCGTATGTTGACATTTTTGCCATTAGAAGAAGTAGACAAAATGGATAGTTGGGAAGGTAGCCAGTTAAATGAAGCAAAGGAAATTCTTGCATACGAATTAACAGCTTTGGTACATGGAGAAGAGGAAGCAAAAAAAGCAAAAGAAGCTTCTCATGCTTTATTCTCTGGAAATGGCGGAGATGATTCTAATATGCCAACAACGGAATTAAGCAAGGAACAGTTAAGTGATGGTGCCATTGGTATTTTGGATTTGATGATGGCTTGTGGCTTGGTTGCATCTAAGGGAGAGGCAAGAAGATTAATACAACAAGGCGGTGTTTCTGTAAACGAAGAAAAGGTAGCTGTAGAAGCTAAAATTACAGAAGAACAATTATCTGAAAGTATAAAGATTCGAAAAGGAAAGAAAGTATATCATAAGGTTGTATTAAAATAAGTTGAAAGGATTTGTTAACTTCCAGAAGGGAAGGATACGTTCGTATGTAACAGCACAGATCCAGGCGAACAGTTCCGTTCGTATAGAATGTGTATGCTTGTAAAGCTGAATGAAAATATACGATTTCATTAAGAAGGAATGCTCTTTAAAAATAGGGCAGTAATCATAGCCCTAGGAATATAGGTGAATTCCTAGGGTTTCCATGTAAGTAGAAAATTTCGAAAAGTCTGATTGTGAGAGGATTTTTTATGAATATACAAGAGATTGAGAATCAATTGGAGGAATTATCAGGGAATAACCAGGCATATTATAAGAAGGTAGTTCCTAAAATGCTTCCTACATTGGGAGTAAGGGTACCTGATTTGAGAAAAATTGCAAAAAAAATTGCGAAGGAAGACTATCAAACTTTTTTAAAAAAGAATCCATTAAATTTGTTTGAATGGGAAATGCTACAGGCTTTTGTAATCGGATATGCAAAGGATGAGATAGAAATCGTATTAGGAGAGTTTGAAAATTTTATTCCACATATTCATGATTGGGCTGTGAATGATGCTTTATGTCAAACTTTTCAAATGGCTAGAAAATATCCAAAGGAAACCTTAGCTGTATTAAAAAAATACAAGGATTCCCAAGAAGAGTATGAGGTTCGAGTGGTGGCAGTAACGTTGTTAAGTCATTTTTTAGTGGATGAATATATAGAAGAAGTAATAGGGATTTTAGATAAATTACATACAAATGGCTATTATGCTAAAATGGGTGTGGCCTGGGCTGTGGCAACGATAATGGCCAAATACCCCAATCGTGGTCTTTTGTATTTGAAAAATAACAATCTAGATCCATGGGTATATAAAAAATCAATTCGAAAAATGAAAGAATCCTATCGTGTTTCAGAAAGTATAAAGAGAGAACTAACAAATTTTTAACGAATTTACATATAATATGTAAATTATAAATACGAGTAGGGTATACCAGCAACGGACTTTCATTTACGCTGGTGACATAAAGGTAAGTTTTATAGGAAACAAAAGAAAGGAAGATTGATGTGAAGGAAAAAAATCCTTTGTTAACGTTATTAGTAGGAATTGTCATGTTAGGTGTCGGATTATTTTGGCTATTTAATTCTGTGGAAGTAAGTGCAATTGGTTGGGGAAGTAGTGTGATACGAATTGGGAGTATATCCTTTCCTTCTGGATTGACAGTAGTTCCGTTAATAGCGGGAATTTTTTGGATGGTGGTATCACCTAAATCTATCATGGCAAAAATACTTTCTGTATTGGGTGTCGTATTTATCGTAGCATCCATTATTATGAGTGTGAAACTACGTTTTGAGAGTAAATCTTTATATGAGTACATATTGATGTTAGTATTTATAGTGGTCGGAGCAGGATTAACTGCAAGAGTATTATTAACTGGCAATAAGAGTGATGATGAATAAGGAAACGTTTAGATAAAATAGGAATATAAGCTGTGTTCAATGATAGGATTCATATGAAATTGGGCACAGCTTTTGTTTTATCAGTGGAAATATGATATAATAGTGGGTAGGTGTTAGCAGTTTTGAACTGTTATAAAGGGGGTAACTGTACCTATATGTCAGTTAGCTGATGTAAGAAATATATGAAATATAAAGAGGATTTTTGTTTTGAAGAATAAAGAGGGAAAGATTAAAATAAAAGTGATTTCTGAGGCGATATCGCTTATTTTTAAAGATTTGGGGAAGTTATATGTATTACAGTTTTTCTATTTTATAGCATTGTGGCAGATTTTAAGTCCTGTGTTTTCTTTCGTAATAGAAAAGTTATTGTATTATAAGGGATATAGTTATCTTACACAAGAAGTGTTAGACAATTTTTTTAGAGATCCTCTTATTGTATTATGTATGTTAATTATGCTAAGTATAGTGTCAATTTGTATACTTGTTATGGAAGTATATACATATTACCATGTGAGGGCTGTTTATAGGAGAGAACAAGAAAGCATTATTAAATTATTGCCGGTTGTAATAAAGAAGAGTATACATATTCTTACGAAGAAGCCTATTTCTTTTTTCATATTTTTTGTAGGTGGGATCATTATTCATAATATTTTTATTGTAAGTCTTGCAAGTAGAATGATTCCAAGATTGAAATTTTTAGCAAAAGCAATACAAAAAATACCATATAGCAAAGAGGCAATAATTCTGTTCGTCATTTTTATGATTTTCTATAGTTTGTGGAATAATGCTAAGATATCGCCAATTATTTTTGAAAAGAATGCAATGAAAGAGATGAAATATAAAGAAAATAGACATTTTTTTCGGGTTTTAGGATATTGGATTCTAAATAATATTTGTATAAGCTTTATTACCGTGATGGCATATTTTATTTCTATATTGGTGGCAATAGGTATTATCAGTTTATTGGTACATCATACCATGAAGATCGCAGTCTTTTGTACTATACAGGAGCATTTATATGGAATTGTTTTTATGGCAGCTCTCGTACTGGGAGAAACTTTTCATATTGTGTGCAATGTGATTCTATATATACAGGAGAAGCAGGAACTGACAGAGTCTGCACAAGAGGAAGAAATAAAAGAACTAAAGCATATACAGAAGAGAATCATAGCATCTATTTTCGCGGTTGTATTAATAGCAGACATTGTTGCTACATACGATACAATACGAAATGGTGGAAGTGTTACAACGAATAGTTTAGGTAAGATTTCCATTACTTCCCACAGAGGAGAATCCGACGTCGCACCAGAGAATACGTTGATCGCAGTAGAAAGGGCCATAGATTCAACAGCAGATTATATTGAGATTGATGTACAGGAAACCAAAGATGGTGTAGTGGTGTTAATGCATGATTCCAGTATGTATAGAACCACAGGGGTAAGTAAAAATGTTTATGATATGACTTACGCCCAACTACTGGAATTAGATGCAGGAAGCTGGTTTTCAGATGATTATGTAGGCACAAAAATTCCTACATTAGAGGAAGTATTAGAGTTGTGCAAGGGAAAGGTTATGCTAAATATTGAAATAAAGGCAAGTAATCGTACACCGGATTTAGAGAAAAATGTGGTGGCCTTGATTGAGGAATATGATTTTACAAGACAATGTGTTGTTACATCCATGTATAAGGATTCTTTGAAAGAAATCAAAAAATATAATAAAGATATTGTAGTAGGGTATATTTTATCGTCGGCATATGGCCGATACTATTTAGATAAAGATATAAATTTCCTGAGTATGCGATCTACCTTGGTTAATGAAAGAGTCGTTCGACTTGCCCATAAATATGGTAAGGAGGTTCATGTGTGGACAGTGAATACAAAAGAAGAAGCGCTTCGAATGAGTAAGTTGGGGGTAGATAACATTATTACAGATCAACCAGGATATATTAGGGAAAGCTTATATGAAACAGAGCAGAATAGAACCATATTTGAATTACTAAAGCTCGTATTACACTAAGAGTCACTGTTTTAAGAGGGTAAGGTAACAGTTAAGTTTAAAAAAAGGGATATATACGGCAGTAAAAACAAGAGGAGGAAGCAGCATGAAAAAGCGACTAATAATAATGATAATTACAAGTATAATTACAGTAGGAGCACTAGGAGGAGTTAGTTACTATTTATATGGAAAAGGTCAGCAAATAGAGAAGGAGAATCGTTTACGGGAGGAACAGGAATTAGATTTGCTTATGGAAGGAGAGAGAAAAGAGGAGTATAAGGAAAAAGAGATTACAATGATTGATTGTGAAACATATTCCTATTCACCAGAGGTAGTTTATAATACTACTTATTCAGAAGGTAGAAATAAAGAAATAGAGAAAAAGAAAAAGAGAAATGTTTACAATTTTGAAAGTCCACTTTGGCAATGGAATTTGTATGGAACAAACAATTTATCTATGTATTTGTACTTTAAAACAACAGAGAAAGTGTCAGTCCGTTATACTGTTCAGGTAGCAGATGAAAAAATACCTAATTTTACCAGAACACTTTACAATGGCGCACAGAATAATCTTACAAGAGAGCATAGTTATCAGTTAATTGGATTTGTGCCGGGACAATTAAATTATGTGATATTAGAAATATATGGTTCTAAAGGGAAATTGTTAAATAAGAAGTGCTTTGGAATCAATGTACCGAAGCTGGAATCCGGTGCAGATGAAAAATTAGAGGTAACCATTGGAAAAAGTGAAGAAAATATAACCAATGGTTTGTATACCGTATTTTCTGATAAATTTATTTGGCTTTATGATAACAGTGGTTGTTTAAGAGGAGAAATACCTATAGCAGGAAAAACCTCACAAAAAATACTGTATTATGAAGATTGCATGTTTTACGGATTAGATGATAATCGATTTGTACTGGTAAACGCTCTAGGTCAGGTAAAGGATAACTATTCATTAGGAAAATATAGCCAGTATGCAGATTTTATTTATAATGGATATGGTCAAATGTGGATATTGGCAAGTAAAAATGGAAAGAAAAACAAATCTGTAAAGGATACTGTGATTGCTTTAGATATGAAAAGTAAACAGGTTACAAAACTATTTGATATGGAAAATATGTTGGGAAAGGTAGCAAAGAAGGGAAAGAAAACGAAGAATAGTAAGACCTTTGATTGGATTTCTCTTAATGCAATAGAGCAGGTAGACAGTGATAGTGTATTATTAAGCGCAAGGGAATTATCTACCATTTTTAAAATTGAAAATATCAATAGTAGAGAACCAAGGATTGCTTATATGATTGGAGAAGATGAGATTTGGAAGGGTGTTTCTTATAAGAAAAAGCTTCTTAAGAAAAGTGGACAGGAAAAGGCAGATGAAGAACGTGCAGAAGAACAGGCAGAAAGTCTTTTAGATTTAGGACAGGCGGAAGACGTCTTTTTCTCTCAAGTGGGACAAAGCTATATTCAATATGAAACCTCTAAATTGTTATCAGAAGGTCAATATTATTTGTACGTATGGGATAGCAATTATGGAGAGTGGAATACCAATAAAAAGTTTAATTGGTCTATTTGGGATCATATAGGGACAGTAAATAAAAAGGTAGATTTTTCATACTTAAAGAAATATCTTGTAGATGAGAAGGCAAAAACCTTTAATTTGGAGGAAGAAAAAGAGATAGATTATACAAAGAAAAATGGAAGTATGCAATATTATCATAATCATCGCATCGATAACTATGGGGTAAATAAAAATTATGGAGAGTATGATTCTAACGGAAGGTTAATACGCTCTTATAAGCATAATATATCCGGTGTTATTCGTATTGAAAAGATGAATTTGAAATCATTTTTATTTTATTAAGGGAAAGATATGGTAACAGTTTAGATACATCAGTGCACATCCTTTTGGAATGTTTTAGCTTTATAGAACGCACTTTTTATAAAGAAGGAATAACCCCCGGGGAATTTCAGCCAGATGGATGAACGGTTACATATTTTCAAAAAAATTGAATTATAAGCATATTCGTGCTACAATAAGTAAATGAAAGCCTAAAAGAATAGAATTAGGCAGAATAAGATATATGAATTTGAATAGGAGGAATGTATCATGGGAATGACTATGACACAGAAGATTTTAGCTGCGCATGCTGGGTTAGATAAGGTAGAGGCTGGCCAGTTAATTGAAGCAGACTTAGACCTAGTATTGGCAAATGATATTACAGGACCGGTTGCCATTCACGAGGTTGAGAAATTAAATAAAAAAACAGTGTTTGATAAAGATAAGATAGCATTGGTTCCGGATCATTTTACCCCAAATAAGGATATTAAATCTGCAGAACATTGTAAATGTGTTCGTGAATATGCTTATGCACAAGGGATTACCAATTATTTTGAATTAGGAGAAGTGGGAATTGAGCATGCTTTACTTCCAGAGAAAGGATTGATTGTTGCAGGAGAGACTTGTATAGGAGCGGATTCTCATACCTGTACCTATGGAGCCCTTGGAGCATTTTCAACCGGTGTAGGAAGTACAGATATGGGTGCTGGTATGATTACAGGTAAAGCTTGGTTTAAAGTGCCATCTGCTATTAAGTTTGTGTTAACTGGAAAACCTAAGAAATGGGTTAGCGGAAAGGATGTTATCTTACATATTATTGGAATGATAGGTGTAGATGGAGCGCTTTATCGTTCTATGGAATTTGTAGGTGATGGAATTAAGAATTTATCTATGGATGACCGTTTTACCATTGCTAACATGGCTATTGAAGCAGGTGCTAAAAACGGTATATTTGAGGTTGATGAAAAAACAATTGAATATATGAAAG
>JAFQAU010000295.1 GCA_017399885.1 Lachnospiraceae bacterium | reverse complement strand
TTCCAACAAGTCTTCAATTCCCTGTCCTGTACGTGCAGAAACCGGTACAAATGCAGTAGTACCACCCCAATCTTCTGCTATTAATTCATGCTCAACTAATTCCTGTTTTACACGTTCAATATTGGCACTTTCTTTGTCTACTTTATTCACTGCAACAATAATTTCTACTCCTGCTGCCTTTGCATGACTAATAGCTTCCACTGTCTGTGGCATAACACCATCATCAGCAGCAACTACTAAAATTGCAATGTCTGTAGACTGCGCACCACGCATACGCATAGATGTAAACGCCTCATGTCCCGGTGTATCTAGGAATGTGATTTTCTCTCCCTTGGCAGAAACCATATATGCACCAATGTGCTGTGTAATTCCACCTGCTTCTTTTTCGGTAACATTTGTCTTACGAATTGCATCCAATAAGGAAGTTTTACCATGGTCAACGTGTCCCATAACACAAATTACAGGTGGACGTTTCTTCATCTTACTTTCGTCTTCTTCCTCTTCTCTTAACAATTCCTCAATTACATCAACCTGTTCTTCTAATTCAGCGATATAATTGTATTCTAATGCAATTTCTTCCGCTTCTTCAAATGTAATTTCCTGGTTAATTGTTACAATTTTTCCTTGCATAAATAACTTTTTAACAATGTTCGCCGGTTGTACCTTCATTTTGTCTGCCAATTCTTTAATTGTCATGGTTTCCGGAAGAATCACTGTTTTAATTGTATCTTCTTCTTTTTCCACCACTACAGGCTTAGGCATGATAAATGCACCCTTTCTATTCGGATCCTTCTTTGGTTTTTCCATTGGTAACTCATCATCAATGTCTCTTCTGTTATTTTTCTTTTTATTATTATATCCGTTTCCATTTCTTTGAGCATTGTTTCTTCCACTGCTCTTCTCAGCCGGTTTATCAAATATAACAGATGCAAATGGATCTGAGTTAAACCCACCACCACGACTATGGTTTCTATCATTGTTGCGGTTGAAGTTTCCTCTTTCATTTTTATATCTTTTCTATCATTATTTCGGCTATTATTGCGATCAAAATTACGATTTCCTTTACGATTATTGTTTCTTTCGTTTCCATTATTGTTGTCATAGCTACGATTTCCATTACGGTCATTCCCACGGTCGTTATTGGTTCTATTACCATAACCACCGCGTTGTTCACTATTTCCATTTTGATAGTTGTTTTCCTTTCTTTGACCATTGTTTCTATCGTTTCTACGATCATTGTTCTGGTTATATTTTTTTCCCTGATTATTTGTATTTTCTTGGCTCATTTTTTCTACTTTCTTTTCTTCTGGTATTTTTGTTTTTTCTTCATCATTTTCATTTTTTTCTATTTTTTGTACTTTTTCAGCTGTTTTTTCCTCTTTTTCAGCTGTTTTTTCCGCGCCTTTTATCTCAGTATCCTTCTTTTCTTCCATTTTTTCCATTTTTTTGTTTTCTACTAATACTTTTTCTTCTTTTTTCTCTTCAACCTTTTCTTCCTCTGCTTTCGGTTTAAAAGTATTAAGTACAAACGCAATTGCTTCATCTTCTATGTTACTATTATGACTCTTTACCTCAAATCCATTCTCATTTAATGCTTTGAGCAAGTCTTTGCTTTGTCTGTTTAAGCTTTTTGCTATCTCATATACTTTCATCTTCGTTGCCATATACGCTTTACCTCTTTTCTTATATAATTATGTCCGTCATATCTACATTTGTTTGATAATTGCATCAGCTAAACCCTTATCTAACACCGCCACAGAAGCTCTAAATTGCTTTCCAATTCCATGCCCCAAAGCTTCTTTATTACTCATAATATACATAGGTACATGATAAAATTCACACATATTCCGAAACATTTTCTTTGTGTTATCCGAAGAATCTTCTGCTACAATCACAAGCAATGCTCTTCCCTCTTTTACTGACTTTTCCGTCATAAACTCGCCGCTTACAAGCTTTCCCGCTTTGGTTGCCAGTCCCAAATAGGCCATAATCTTACTCTCGTTCAAGACCATTCAGCTCCTTTTCTAACTCATCATATACCTGTATAGGAATACTCATCTTTAGGCTTCTTTCAAAAGCTTTAGATTTTTTTGCTTTTTGGAAACATTCCAAGGAATGACAAATATATGCCCCACGTCCATTTTTCTTCCCGGTAGCATCTAATACAATCTCTTCTTCAGGTGTTTTTATAACTCTTATTAATTCTTTTTTTGATTTCATTTCGCCACAACCAACACACTGTCTAGATGGTATCTTTCTTTTTGTCATACTACAACATCCTCTCCATTTTCAACCCCAAAATCTCTATTCTTGTTGTACTTTTGTAACAGTTCAGCTTTTTGACTGTCCTGTTATGTATTTTTTCATAGGGTAGCACAGCAAAAATACTGCCACACCTAAATTGTTACCTATTCTTCTACAGGAGCTTCTGTTGGAGTTAAGCCAACCTGTGATTCACTTTTAATATCAATCTTGTAATTTGTTAAGCGCGCTGCCAATCTGGCATTTTGTCCTTCTTTACCAATTGCTAAGGATAATTGATAATCTGGTACCACAACTTCAGCACTCTTTTCATCTGGGTTAACATTTACCGAAACAACTTTTGCAGGGCTTAATGCATTCTCAATAAGTACTGCAGGATCCTCGCTCCATGTAATAATATCGATCTTCTCTCCACGAAGTTCCTCCACAATTGCATTCACTCTAGCACCATTCATACCTACGCAAGCTCCAACCGGATCTACATCAGGCTCTTGTGTCCATACAGCCATTTTTGTTCTAGAACCAGCTTCTCTAGCAATACTCTTAATTTCTACAGTACCATCCTTTACCTCTGTAACCTCTGCTTCAAATAATCTCTTTACAAGCTCAGGATGTGTTCTAGATACAGTTATCTTTGGTCCTTTTGTAGTATCCTTTACTTCTACGATGTATAATTTGATTCTTTCTGTTGGTCTAAAGCGTTCTCCATGTACCTGTTCATTTTCTGTTAAAACAGCATCTACTTTTCCAAGATTTACACTAATATTGTTCCCCACATATCTCTGTACAACACCTGTAACAACATCTTTTTCCATGCTAAAATACTGTTCATATAATACTTTTCTTTCTTCCTCACGAATCTTTTGCACTACTACCTGTTTTGCCTTCTGTGCAGCAATTCTACCAAAATTCTTAGGTGTTACTTCTATCTGTACAATATCACCTATTTCGTTCTTAGGAAACTTCACCTTAGCTTCTATTGCATCAATTTGTGTTACCGGATCCTCTACCACTTCAACAATCTCTCTTTCTGCATACACAGTAACACTTCCTGTATTTCTATCAATATTTACTTTTATATTATCACTTTTTCCATAATGGTTTTTACATGCTGCCATCAAAGAATTTTCGATTGCTTCTAATAAAATTTCTTTGCTTATACTTTTTTCCTTTTCAATTTGATTCAATGCCTCAATTAATTCGCTGTTTCCTTTCATGACGATATCCTCCTGTTTTATATACACTTTGTAAAATTCTTATTCTTTAAAAATGAACTGCAAGACGAATAATTGCAATTTCTTTTCTGGAAATCACCAACGATTCATCTTCCATTTCCACTGTTACCGTTTCTTCATCATATTCTCTTAGATAACCAAAGATTTCTTTTACTTTAACTTTTTTGCCTTTTTCATTAAGTAATTCTATGCCCTTATATAACTTTACTTCAACTTCTTCTCCTATACTTCTTTTAAAATCTTTTTCTTTCTTCAACTGACGTCCAAGTCCCGGAGAACTCACTTCCAATATATAGGCATCCGGAATAAAATCTTCCACATCTAACAAATCACTTAATTCCCGACTTACTGCCTCGCAGTCATCTACGGTAATCCCCCCTGCTTTGTCAATATAGGCTCTTAAGTACCAATTCGCCCCCTCTTTTACATACTCTACATCCACTAATTCAAAATTATTTTTCTCAACTAGCGGCAAAATCAATTGTTCTGTTCGAATTTCATATTCCTCTCTTTGACTCATAAATACCTCCTATTTTTTCATGCACGCCACCCTTTAATTTTGTGCAATGTAAAGCAAAAGAGTGGACTAATGTCCACTCTTACACACAAAACTTCTGTTGTAAATGTAATTATCTCTAATTACAACGCTTCATAAAAAGCGGGTGATGGGAATCGAACCCACGTATCTAGCTTGGAAGGCTAGTGTTCTACCATTGAACTACACCCGCAGAACAAATTAATGTTCGTTCGGGTTGGGCTGTTTATTAAAACAGTCAACAGCTCGTAGGGGAATCGAACCCCTGTTTCCGCCGTGAGAGGGCGGCGTCTTAGCCGCTTGACCAACGAGCCTCAAGCACATTGATTATTCTATCACAGGATAAAAATAATTGCAAGTACTTTTTTTATTTTTTTATTTATTTTTTTTGGTAATTTTCCAGATATTTGTAATCCACATTAAAAATAATGATATTACTAATATAATCCAATCCCATTTACAGCTTCCCATAACTGCAAGGACCACGCTAATTATACTCATGATAGTTGTAAAAATCAATCTATTCTTGTTACGCTCTACTGCCAAAATCCAAGTCATACTAATTATCAAAATAGAAATACTAAACCAATGCCACAAACAAAACTTACTATCATTTAATTGTTTCCAAAATGTTGGTCTTTGTGTAGGCGCAACTGTTTCTACCGGTTCTTCAATCACGTTAGTACATGCCATTGCACAAATTGAAGATCCTGTAACGGAAACACTTAGAAGCTCATTATAATTATCTGTATCTTCTATTAAAGTATAAGCTTTGTTCCCTTGTAGCTGTAATAGGTAGTAGCTTTCTGCATCAATAAACTGACTTTCACTTGGTATATCAAGCATGATATCTAATTGGTTATTAAAGTTATTTACTTTTTCCCATTTACCTAAATCATTCTTCTTACTTACAGTAATTTTTATATAATCAGTGAGATTAAATTCCAGGCTTCCACCAAATTCCTGCCTATATTGCTCTAAAGCTTCCATCATAAGACTATACTTCTTTTGATTTAGAGATTCAG
Organism: Lachnospiraceae bacterium; assembly: GCA_017399885.1. Lineage (GTDB taxonomy): Bacteria > Bacillota > Clostridia > Lachnospirales > Lachnospiraceae > CAG-411. The sequence goes on along the minus strand of JAFQAU010000295.1, from coordinate 10,379 downwards.
GTTCAATAAAACTTATTTTAACCTGCAATTCCTCATTGGCACCTGATGCAACTGCCGAAATCTCCTCCTGGGAGAAGCAGGCTTCTATCAAATTCTTACTGGACACGATTCCTGTGTTATCCATAAGATTTCCAATACCCGAACCACTCGCTACATCATTTGCACTTTTTAAATTTTCTTTTTCTACAGAAACAAAAAAACAACCAGTCCCATAAGAAATATAAGTACTGTAATAAATACTCTCATCTTCTAGCACCAAGTCCGTTGTATCTTCTACACCAGTCTCTGTTTCTCCTTCTGTATACGTTGTATACATGATTTTCTCATGCTGGGATATAACTTTGTTCGTTGACACAGACTCCTGTCCACAAATACAAAAAGCAGATACTATTGCTCCTGCTATTATTTTTTTTATAACCTTAAATTGATTCTCCATATGTACTTCATCTACCACTCTTAATATTGCATAAACGTACTTCAACAAAATGTTGCATACTTTTACAAATATTACTTACTACTCCATTATGTATTTTTTGAAGATACAAAATACCATTCTATACGGAATATTCTGTATGTTCCTTTTTTGTTTTCATGTATTTTGAGTGGAATCTCCTTTCTCTAAGTTTTTATATTCTATTCCTATTATTTTATCTCTTATGGTCAGCACTCTAAAGGACTAGCTTTGCGTCGCAATAAATGCGAAGTCCCACTTGAACTATTCCTAATTAATACTAAAAGATCCCTCCTTTTGTTACATTACCCTTTCTTTTATATTTCGTAACAGCTTGTCAAAGCTAAGGTGTTACATTCTTTTTATCAGTTCAACCAATAAGGCTGTTCTGTTATCTCTTTTCCATTAATTTGTTCACAATAATTTCCATACCGAAGAATTATAACATACTTTTATTTTTTTTTCAGCTTTTTTTATTTAATTTATATATTTTGGTGTAACAGTTTAGGTAGGATCTATTGTACATTCTCATACTTTACAGATAAACTTAGCTAAGCACAAACAAAGAAACCGTTGATTTTAAAGTTTTATTTATGCTATAATGACTTGATTTTATATGTATTTATCTTATATTATCTTTTGAAAGGAGATTTTCACATGAAATATAAATCAATTGATGCATTAGGCGAATTTCAATTTTCAGATTCCCCTATTTTAGATTCGGAATGTAACTCTAATTCACTCAAATTCCAATTAGCTAATGTAACCATTTTGGCATCTAACACAAATAATCGAGATATTATGGACATGAGAACGAATGATTTAATATTAACCTTTGAAGATGCTACTATAACCAGCTTTATAGCTGAGGGGTATAAGGTGTATGATGCAAATAATAATCTAACAGAGTCTGTTGCAGATGAACCATTTTCCAAAGAAAATTATGCTCAAATCATTCATAATTTATCAGAAGCAACTATTTACTCTATTGAAGAGATTTCTAACAACCAATGTGTTATTAACATGGATATTGTTCCGGAAATGCGCACCTATAGCCTTACCTTATCTTATTCACACTCCATTGCCCAATGGGATCGTTTTTTAAAGAAATAAAAAAAAGACCTCTAAAGGTTTTTATCTAACTTTTAGAGGTCTTTTTCTATGATTTTTTAATATACTTTTATTTTCACTTTTGCTTTCACTTCACCTATGCTGGCAGTTACTGTAACCTTCCCTTTTTTCTTAGCTTTCATCTTTCCATTACTTGATATGGTTGCAATTTTTTTGTTAGAAGTTTTCCATTTTATCTCGCCAGCAAAATTAGATTCAGCAGTAAGTGTTTTTGTTTTTCCTTTTTTAACTTTTTTATTTCCTGCCATTATTTTAATTTCAGGCTCTACAACACGAATTGGTATGCAGCTCTTAAATTGTTGTCCATAGGACTCATAATAAATATTTAGCTTGGTCTCTCCTATTCCTTCTGCCGTAACAATGCCATTTGTACTAATAGTTGCAACATCACCATCTTCTATTTGATATTTCCATTTAATATCGCCTATTCTTTCTAAATCTACTCCGTAATACAATATTTGACATTGGCTTTCGGGACTATCCACTAACACCAAATTAATATCCTCTATTGAAGGCCTGATATTTTTAAGCAGTTCCATAATTTCTTGATCCTCTTCGCTTTTTTCCTTTTCAGGATCATCCTGTCCCTCAACTACCGTATCCTTGGCCTTAACAATTGTAATCGGTACAGAATAATTAGCAGTTAAATCTCCAAAGGAAACATTTATAGTTAGCACAGTCTCCCCTTTTGAAATACCCTTAATTTTCCCATCTTCATCAAGTGAAGCTATAGAGGTATCCTCCAACCTATATTGATAATCAAAATCTCCAACCCAATATGCATTATCCCAAATCTTTGAAGCAGTATTTATATAAAATTCTTTTTTTACATTTTCCTGCTGTTCTTTTACTAGGGCTTTAAATAATCTTTCTTCCTTATCCATGATATAATGGGTATTAGAAAACATCTCGATAGTCGGATCAAAATATGCATAGGCTGTCAGCCCTGTCCCTTCACTAAATTCACCATAAGCATATTTATTATTGCTATCCCAGGTACTATCAAAAACAATCCATCTCCCATCAACAAATGCTTCGTTCCACGCATGATTGCTGTCGTCAGAATTCATAATTGTATCAGTCCACATACCCGTTGTGCCTGCCCCCATGGCATACCCATTGGTTACTTTCGTAGGAATCCCTTCTGCTCTTAATAATGCTGCACACAAGTCTGCATATCCCTGACAAACACTTTTTTTACTTTCTAACACCTCTGATGCCAAATACTCTGTATCACCACTTCTTCCATATAATGCATCTTCATCATACCACACATTATTGGCAACCCAATCATGTACTGCTTTTACCTTTTCATAATCACTGGTAATCCCTTTTGTAATTTCTTCTGCTTTTTCAATAATTATTTGGTTATCACTGTCAACCAACTCTTCTGGTTGCAAATAATATTCCAAAGCCTTGCTACTACTTGCACGATTTTTATATATATTAATATTACTCCCATACGGTATTGCTGTTACGATCCCTACCTGCCCATCTTCTTTTTCTATTTGAACCCCGCTTTTTTTATACCAATAACTGGAGTACGTTTTCTTTCCGTTTCCTTTATCTGCCAAATAATAAAGCTGTATGTAATAATTTCCATCTTCTATTTGTGATATATCATACGTAAATGGTGCTTTCCCCGAAAATATTTTTTGCCCTAGAGAACCTTTATTTTCCGAATATAAAGATACCATAATATCAGAAAATTTTTCTTCTTTCGGTAACTCTTTTAAAACAATTGTGTTCTTTTTCGTTTTTATTGTTATATTACTATTTTCATCCCTGGATGTTGAAAATTCTGTAACGGTTGTTTGGGCTTTCATTTCAGTCCAACCATGGGTACAATAAAAATTCCCCATTATTATACAACAAGCCAGTATTTTTGCTATTTTTCTTTTTTTATTTTTCATATAACCCCACCTTTGTTATATTTATGATACTCCTAAACAGCATTCTTTCCATTACAATTTACAGACAGTAATCAGACTATAAATCATACACCTTTTTAACAAGGAGCAAAGTGGGCAAGCCCACCGTTTTCCCTATACCCCCCAATCATGAGGGACCTACTCACCTATACAAATTATATCACACAAATATTTCTTAATAAAAAAACAGAAGTTACAGATTAATTATGTTTAATTAACATTTTTATTAATCGTAACCTCTTATTATGTTATTTTTATGGCATACAAACTATTCCACACAAAAACTTTTAAATATGCTCTCTTATTTGTTTATTTGTGTATTCCACTTCCTGTTCTAATTCTCTTGCAGACATTCTTACAGCTCCCTGTTGCAAAATAATCATCTGTTCTATTCCATCAGAAGTTGCCACTACTACTCTATGCTTCTTTCCAATCTCATGGGTTGTTTTTTCAATATACATATCTGCCGTTTCTGCTTCTTTTGTAAAAACTACATGAATATTATTATATTTTTCAATACTACCTCTGTTTCCCTTTATTTTATATGCATCAAAAACAACAATAACCGTGTTCTTTTTATACCCCTGATAATTGCAAAGCAGATCTAACAATTTCATTCGTGCTGCATCTAAACTAACCTTTGCTAACTCTGTCAGTTCCTTCCACGAAAATATAATATTATATCCATCTACCAACAAATAGTCCTTCTTAGGGAGTGATGACTCTTTTTTATATTTAGGGTCTGCCTCTGTAGATTTTATTTTTTCTTTCTTTTTTTCTTTTATTTCACCATAAGATACATTTCCGTAATCATCATACCTATTCCAGTTTTTACCAAATTCCCGTTCCATAATTTTTTGCAACTTTGCTTCCTCTACTTCCGTACTTTCACAAATATTTTGCCTCTTTATGACAGGAATAAAGGCATCACTTTCTTTTGGCTCCAATACACTTTCTATATGCATATACTCCGAAACCTCATCCCAGCTAACCAGAAAACCCGCTCCGTGGGAACAAAACACAGATGAGGTAGGATTTTCTATATCCTTCTCACTATCATATCCAATTTTTTCTACTACCTCTTCACTGTTATGACAGGGTGCATACCCATTTAAACGATACGTTATCCTTCCCCTTCCATGGGTGTATGCATTTACTTCTTTTATATAATCTTGCATGGTTGACACTGGACCCAGTCCACAAATAATCCCATTTTCTCCTTCTATATTAGGACTGTCAAAGGTTCCATTTCTCCGCTGAATATCACTCATTGCTCGTCCAAGATTTTCGTAAGGCACTGTTAAAACAAAATGATAATAGGGTTCTAACAAAACACTTTCTGCCATCTTCAATCCCTGCCTGACAGCACGATAAGTTGCTTGTCTAAAATCTCCGCCCTCTGTATGCTTTTGATGTGCCTTACCTGCCACAAGCGTAATCCTTATGTCAGTTATAGGGGAACCTGTTAATACACCAACATGTTCCTTTTCCTCTAAATGGGTCAGAATTAATCTTTGCCAATTTTTATCTAATTGTTCTTCACTACACCTTGCATAAAACTGCAATCCACTTCCCGGCTCTCCCGGTTCCATACACAAATGTACCTCTGCATAATGCTTTAATGGTTCAAAATGTCCTACTCCTTCCACTGTATTTGCAATGGTTTCTTTATACAAAATCCTTCCCGTACCAAATTCTATTTGTACTTGAAAGCGTTCTTTTATTAGCTCTTTTAAAATTTCTATTTGGATTTCCCCCATTAATTGCATGGTTATCTCCTGGGTTTGAGAATTCCAATTCACATGTAGCTTGGGTTCTTCTTCCTCTAATTCTTTCAATTTTGGATAAATAACCTGCGGGCTACAATCCTGTGGCAATATAACCTTATAATTTAATACAGGCTCTAATATTGGCATTTCTTTGGAGAGTTCTTCCCCAAGGTTTCCACCAGGAAAAGTATGATTTAGCCCTGTTACTGCACAAACACTCCCCGCTGTGATTTCCCTGACACTTTCATACTTGCTTCCGGAGTAAATACGAATCTGTTCCGCCTTTTCCTTCCAAATCTCTCCCTGTTCACATCCATTTTCCACTTGAAAGGAATTGGAAAGCAGCTGTTTAACCTGCAAAGTTCCTCCTAGAATTTTCATGTAAGTCAACCTGCAATTCTGTTCATCTCTTCCAATTTTATATACCTTTGCTGCAAATGCGTCCGCATATACTTTATCTTCTGCATATATGGAAATTGCCTCCAACAATTCTTCAACACCTGTTAACTCTAAAGCAGAACCAAAGAAACAAGGAAAAACAAGCCTTTCTTGAATCAGTTGCTTTATTTGAGGAAGCTCTATTTTCCCTGCTTCCATATATGCATCCAATATTTCTTCCTTACACATGGCAAGATTTTCATAAAATTCTACCAGGTCCTTTTCTTTTGAAAAATCTATACAATTTCCACTCAGTTTTTCCCTTAATTCACTAAGCAATTCCTTCTTGTGCGTCTCTACTAAATCCATTTTATTTACAAAAATAAATGTAGGAACCTGATAACGTATTAGCAGCTTCCATAGAGTTTCTGTATGACCTTGTACTCCATCACTACCATTTACAACTAAAATAGCATAATCTAACACCTGCAATGTTCTTTCCATTTCTGCCGAAAAATCTACATGTCCCGGTGTATCTAATAAGGTCACTTCCACATCCTGCCATTGGAAAATTGCCTGTTTGGAAAATATGGTAATTCCTCTTTGTTTTTCCATTAAATAGGTATCTAAGTATGCATCTTTGTGATCTACTCGACCTAGCTTTCTTATCTTCCCACTCAAATATAGCATTCCCTCAGATAACGTAGTCTTACCAGAGTCTACATGTGCTACAATTCCAACCGTTATTTTCTTCATCTTCTCCTCCCAAGGTAAGCGCATATTTACTACGTTTTCAATCTTTTCACATAGTGAAACAGAGTAACTCCAATTAGGATTCCTATTGCATCCACACATACATCTTTTGCACTCCCCGAACGTCCGGGTACATAAAGCTGATGTATTTCATCTAATCCTGCGTAGAATATGCCAAAAAAAGCGGATATGAAATAAAGCTTCTTTTTACACTTTATATACATAGCAAGCGGACACAATACAGTTATAGCTAACACCATATATTCACTAACATGTGCAATTTTACGAATAGGGGTATGTATTCTTTCCTCCCATACAGCCCTTTCCTCTTCTGTTAAACTATTTCCTGTGAAGTTTTCCATCGCTATAATCACCTTACTTACAATTCCTTCACTTTGATTAGAAGATGCCTCACCGGAATTAGCCGAAAAAGACCAAATGGTAAACATCATTCCCAGTGCAGGTATAAACGCAAAAAGCCTTATCCATTGTTTCATGATTTTTCCTCATTATTTCTTTATCTTAATTTTTATTTTTTTAGTTATATTCCCACATTCTGCAATAACCCAGACAGTCCCTGCTTTTTTTGCCTTAAACTTACCTGTTTTAGTATTTATGGACGCCTTTTTCTTGTTGGATACAAACCATAAAATGTTTCCTTCTTTACCAAGCAACTCACCGGTAAATTTTAAGGTTTCTCCTACTTTAACAGTCTTTTTGTTCTGATTAATCTTTATACATGGTTTCTTTACGGTAACCTGACATTTTTTCATAACGGTTCCATCTTCTGCATAGGCATAGATTGTTGTCTTGCCTGATGCAACAGACTTTACAATTCCATTTTTTACCGTTGCAACCTCTGGTTTACTACTTTTCCATGAAACGTTTGGTGTAGTTGCACTTTCCGGAAAGATCTGCGCCTTTATCTCTTCTTTATCATTCTTTCCATATAAAGTAATCTTTTGTTTAGAAAGATCAATATTAGCAATTGGAACATAGACCGATACATCCACCACCGTATCCTCTTTCAAAACAAAATCATAAACAAATGAACAATCCTGCTGTTTTATTGCTAAATTCTTTTCGTCATAGGCATTTCCTGTTAACGTGGTCTTTTCGCCTTGACACCCAATTGTTATAAAAAGTTGTTCCCCTTTTGTATAATCTGTATCTACAATCATTCTAAGGGCAGTACCACTAGCCACCCATGTTTCATCACAGGCATCGCTACTAGAATCTGCTACCACAACACCTTGATTTAATATCTTTACCTTAGCACCTTCTACATTTCCTATGCCAACCAAAAATTTATCTTGCGATATAGTATCCCCCATGTTTGTATAAGAATACTTATCACTTGTACACACATTTGTAGGGTAACACCATTCCCCCACTTTAGGTACTACGGTACTTGAAAACGGAACATGGGAGGTTGAGAAAACAGAATCCTTTACATTAAAATATCGGTAACTCTTTCTATCCCCTGTATCATTCCACGTAATATCTACGTTATACCATTCTTCTTCAATCTTTACTTGATTCCATGCATGTCCTTGTCCTCTTGATTTTCCCACCACATACACATTTTCAATTCCAGCCGCATTCAAAAGCACTTGAAACGCCTTTGCGTATCCTTCACATACAGCACCTTCTCTATTTTCTGAAAATACACCTTCTATGGTGTGTGCCCATCTATCTGGTTTTGCCTTACCATCCTCACCATATACATAACTGGTACGTTCTGCTAATGCATTATGTAGGATTAATTCTTTCTCATAATCCGTGGAAACACCCACAATCAAGTCCATATAGGCTTCTATTTCCTTTTCTATTTCCTGCCTCAGTTGTTCTCTTTGTTCTCCATTTGCATAGTCCTTATGACATGCTAAATTTATCTTTAAAACCTTTTTCGTGGTCTCTCCCACAAAATAGGAATATCCTTCCGTCCAAAAATATTCCGGATGATCGTACAAAAAGCATACAACTGCATTTTTAGTTTCAGCCTCTGTTAAGTCATAAAATATCGGAACGCTTATAGCAGTATATTTAATCGTTTCAGAACTAGAAGTTGTTTCACTTCCTGTTGCATCTTTTCCTGATTGATGAAATACATCTGCAGATTTTTCTAATAACTGATAAGTATTCTTCTCTTCGTCTGTATGCAATTGGCTGTAACCATATCTCCCATAATACGGATTTAAAGTAACAGCCTTTATAGACATTGCAGAATCTAAGAAATACTTATTTCCAAATTCTTCTTCATCTACAACGACTCTTTCTTCTTCTAGCTTATAAATACTACAGTCGGAAGTAGTTATCCTATCTTCCGACTCTTTATATGCATTTATTACTTTGTCTCCACAGCAAAAGAACACTACTACTCCAAGCACCAATCCGAATACGCAATGTATGACATTCTTCTTTTTTGGTTTATTTTTCATAAAATATCCTTTCAATTCTCACGTGTACAAATATTATTCTTACATTTCTATTCTGTTAAAAATCCAATTTTATCTAATGGATAAAGTCTTACCCAAGCCCTTCCAACAATTAGATCTCTTTTAACCTTTCCCACATCTTTGCTACGGCTATCCTTACTTACTTCACGATTATCGCCTAGTACAAAATATTCATCCTCTCCTAAAACTATGAGCTCTTTTGCTATACCCGGATCTGTAATAGGATCTTTTCCGTAATTTTCTTCCAATGGTTCACCGTTTATATAAATGGTTTCTCCAATAATTTGAACCGTTTCTCCCGGTAAGCCAATAATACGCTTCACATATAAATCGTATGCATCCTCATCTGATTTATCTTGATTATCCTCATCATCAAAATGATAAAAAACAATAATATCAAATCTATCCGGGTCTGTAAAACGATATGATAATTTTTCTAACAAAATATAATCTTCATTATGTAAGGTTGACTCCATAGAAGGTCCACTTACTTCTGTTTTTTGCACTACGTATTTTGGAATAATAAAAATACACACTAATGCAATTACCACATATAACAGCAATTCACACAACCCACTTATTACTTTACTTTTTAAGGATTTCTTCGACTCTTCTTTATTCTCTTTTTCATCCTTCTGCATTTCATCAGCAGCTTGTTCTTCCACCATATCCTTTTTCTCTACATTCTTTTCTTCCGTTATATCTTCTGTTTGTAGCTCTTTTTTTATTTCTTCACTCATGTTTTTCTCCTTCCCATATCCCTATATATAACAAAGTAGACAAGTTTACTTCATCTCCTAAATGTGGGTGCGCATCTTGCCCAGAGGGCTTTTCCCTATAGGACATATTTTCCTTTAAAGAGAAAAAAGAGGCTACTAGCCACAAAAACTTGCAACCATCCAGTAGCTCTCTATTCTCCGTTTTTCTATATTCGTTTCGTTATAGGGCAAACTATTACAATTCTATTCTTCTATTTCTTCATCATCACTTAAAATTTTAATCTGGGATTTATTTAACTCTTCTATGGCAACCGACAATGGTTTCTGACACTTCTTTCCTGTTGTCTTCGCTTGTGCACCATCAATTAGCTGTCTTGCTCTTTTGGATGTAGCTAATACAATAGAATATCTACTGTTAACTACTTTCTCCTCGCCTTCTTCTACTTCACTATTTACCACTTTCATTAAATCTGTGTAAGATGGATGTAACATAATAATAATCTCCTTTCTATTCCTCTAAAGCAATTAACTCACTTTTAATTTTCTGAATTAATGCTTGATAATCCATTTCCCTGTTACCTGCTGTGCCTTGTGTTCTTTTGTCATTTATTACCTTATGTAATTCCTCAACACAAACGTCCAATTGATCATTTACTGCTATATATTCATATTGTGACATAAATTCACTTTCTTCAATGGCACGTTTCATTCTTTTATTAATTGTACCTATATCTTCTGTATTTCTACCTATTAATCTTTCCTTTTGTTCCTTAGCTGAAGGTGGTGTA
>JAFQAU010000294.1 GCA_017399885.1 Lachnospiraceae bacterium | reverse complement strand
TCCGTATATATGCACCTATATTTCTTTCCCATTGGGAAAAGTCTTCTATCAGGCATAATCAGAATATCTTTTTGTTTCAGTTTATCTTGATTACAAAATATTTTATTGAATAATTTTTTTTTCTTAGAAATACTAAATTCTATTTTTTTATATACTTCATTGCTATATGGCAAATTTCCCAACCCAAACATATAAGCCAAACTGTAAAACACTTCAAATCTCAAATAAATCCAATATTCTATACCACTTATTTTCTTTTCAAATATATTGTTATTTACTTCAAATTCAAGAAATTTCTCAGTATATTCACTTAATTTCATCATTTTCTCGACCTTTTTTATCCATACATAGTTCTTTTATCATATCAGTAATATTCACGTATAGGCTTTCTTTTATTACATTGTTACATAAAATACTTATTTTCTCTTCATTCAGAATTTGCAAATCATTTTTTTTATATTCGTTCTTTGTAACATTATAAATAATTATCCTTGGATGTTTCGCCGAAAACAAAAAGACTTTTTCACCTTCTACATAATAGCTATATATCTCTTCAAAAACCTCATCATCCAAACTTATTACTTTTTCTTTTTCTATGTCTACAATAACCATTTTACTTCCACGATATGGTGGAAGTATTATCTTATTATCTACCTTTATAATATGTGGATAAATAAACATCGTTTCATTTTCAGGTATTATCGATATTTCATTTTCAAACACAAACTCTTTTAACACTTCATCTTTATAAGAAATATGAGCCAATACAATACATCCATCTTTCTTTCTTCCTAATACCCAAAATGTATTTTCTTCAGCCATAATACTTTGAATACAGTTAAACTTACTCAAACTTCTATCTCTTACTTCTATAGTTTCTAAATCCATTTCAAACATAACAATACGATTAGGAATTCGATTAGTAAAATACACTTTATTATTAATCATTACTATTTCCGAAAAAGATTGCTCATCTATTCCCAAATACTTTTCAATATTCCACTCTATTTTCTCGCTCTTCCATGTATCCAGATTTATTCTTATTATATTTTGAGAAAAGTATGTAGGAAAAACCCATGCATAATTCTTATATTTTATCACAGCCTTCAATTCTACCGTTTTTTCATTACTATATATCATCTTTTCAAGTTGATTATCCTCGTTCAATCTCCATGCTTCAGGAGCATAACACGAAAAAAAGTATATGTCATTATTATATTGAATCGTACTAACAATATACCATGCATTGTCGCATGATGGATTCGCAAATCGCCCTATTACTTCTAACTTTTTTGCTTCAATGTTTTCACTATAAAACAATCCATTCATACAAGAATGTGATAAATAAATTCCTTCACTATTTTTAAATACATTTGTTGTTGTTACTTTCATATCTTTTCCCCATATTTATTAACTCGACCAATCTGTTTAGCTGGAGCTCCTACCATCAATGCGTAATCAGGCACATCTTTTGTCACAACTGCACCAGCCGCAATCAGCGCCCCTTTTCCTATTGTAACTCCACATACAATAGTTGCATTGGCACCAATACTAGCCTCCGTCCTAACTAACGTTTTCTTTCGTTCTATCGTCTTCTTTGGATACTTTGCCCTAGGAGTCAAATCATTAGTAAACACACAAGACGGACCACAAAATACATAATCTTCTAATTCTACCCCTTCATATAAAGACACATTATTCTGAATTTTTACTCCATCACCTATTCTCACGTTAGTTGATACATTTACATTTTGACCTAATACACAATTTTTACCAATTCTTGCACCCTTTTGAATATGACAAAAATGCCATATTTTTGTTCCTTTCCCAATCTCCACATCTTCATCTACAAAACTACTTTCATGTACAAAATATTCTTCCATATTTGTTCCCTATTCCTTTAAGTATCCCTTTATCAATTCTGTAACATATGACACTTCCTCTATAGCCATATATGGATGAAATGGAAGAGATAATACTGTATCACACAATCGATTCGTCACCTTATAATCAGCATGATTGTATCTAATATGTTCAAAAGCTCTCTGACAATGCATTGGTTTCTGATAATAAATCATACTTGGCACACCATTTCTTTTCAAATACTCCTGTAATCCGTCTCTTTGCACTTTATCCGCTAGTTGAATCGTATACTGAGCCCAGCTTGATACGTATCCATTTAACACTATCGGAGTCTTTACAAGTCCCATCAATTCTTTTGTATATTTCCTTGCTATTGTCTGTATAGCTTCCATTTCTTCCTGAACAAATACACTAAACTTTGTAAGTAGTACTGCTGCCTGCAACGTATCCAATCTTGAATTCATACCTATTCTAATATTGTCATATTTTGAAACTCCTTTTCCATGTACTCTCAGCGAGCGTATCATACCGTTCCATTCGTCATCATCTGTAAAGATAGCCCCACCATCCCCATAACATCCTAGGGGTTTAGCAGGAAAGAAGCTAGTAATCGAAATATCACCAAAGGAACAAGCTACATCTTTTCCAATTTTCCCTCCAAATCCTTGAGCCGCATCTTCTAGAATAAACATATTATTTTCTTTTGCTATTTTTTTAATTTCATCATAATTTGCAGGTTGTCCAAATAAATCAACTGCAATAATTACCTTCGGAACAAGCTTTCCTTCTGTTTTTACTTTCTCTATCATCATTTTTAAGGACTCTGTATCAATATTATAGGTTTGATTACATACATCTACAAAAATAGGAGTTGCTCCTACTGTCACCACAACTTCCCCACTAGAGAAAAATGTAAAGTCTGGAACAAACACCGCATCACCCGGACCAATATCCCATGCCATGAGTGCAAGTTGTAAGGCATCGGTACCATTCGCGCATGTAATACAATGCTTCTTTCCAACATATTCAGATAACACTTTTTCCAATTCCATTACTTGCTTTCCCATTATAAATTGTCCATCTGTAATGACATCTTGAATTGCCTTATCCATATCCTCTTTTAAATATTCATACTGCCTTTTTAAATCACGAAATTCCATACCATCTACCTCTATCTATCGAATCTTCCTATAAAATCCGTCGTTGCACAATCCTGTAATGGCAACTTTACTGCTTTTCCTTCTGCTGCCGATTTATATATCGCAAGGACAAGTTCAAGTGCTTTCTTTCCATCCATCGCTGTAATATAAGGCTGTCTGTCATTATCAATTGCATTTATTACATCTGCATACAATGGTGTATGCCCATATCCATATACATTAGGTGGATTTTCATGGAATCTAGCTTTCACAACATCTGGATCATCCAATAAATCTGAAAATCTCCATTCTTCAATAACGTTAACCGACTGTCCCCCTGCCTTTACTGTTCCTTTTTCTCCAAAAATATATAATGTTTCTTCCAGATTTTTAGGATATACATTTGTTGTACCATCAATCATTCCATAGCTTCCGTTTTTAAACTTCACAAGTGCTATCCCCAAGTCTTCTGCCTCTATGTAATCATGGTTCAGCTTGTCCGTCATCCCTACTACTTCATCAATATCGCTCCCCATCATCCAACGTAACAGATCAATATTGTGAATGCACTGGTTCATAAGTGCTCCACCATCTTGTTCCCATGTGCCTCTCCATGATGCACGATCATAATATTCATGATCCCTACACCATCTAATATGAGCAGTTCCATAAAAAAGTCTGCCAAAACGGTTCATATCAACAGCTTCTCGAATAATCTGTACAGACTTATTAAATCGATTCTGATGACATGCACTAACCTTTACATGATGTTTAATTGATGCTGCAATAATTGCATCTGCATCCTTAATTGACAAAGCAATTGGTTTTTCAATAATGCAATGACATCCTCGCTCAATACAATAAAGTGCTACTTCTGCATGTTTACCGCTTTCTGTACATATAGCCACAAGTTCTGGTTTTTCTTTCTCTACCATTTCCTTATAGTCTGTATATCTCTTAATCCCATTACCCAACTTAAACTTGAGCGCTTTATCTTCCATACAAGCCGGATCAATATCACAAATTGCTACGATATCTAAGTTGTTATTTTGTGCTGCTACTATATGATTTGGTGAAATTCTTCCACATCCAATTAATCCATATCTCATTGTTCTTCCCCCTCTAATTTGTAAATTAATTTCACATATTTTTTTGCTATCTCAGAATATCTAAATTTAATCTTTTCACTTTCCACTGGCATATAAGTAGTTCGTCCACTTTTTTTAACGTTTATATACTGTTGATAGATATATTTTTTAAGTTCATTCAAGTCCTCTGCTTTATTTGATTCCTCATAGCAAAATCCTATATTAGTTTTGCTGATTATTTGACGCACCTCACTATTTTCTACGTCTCCAGTTACAATTGCTATAACAGGTCTATTAGCTGCCATATATTCCGGAAGTTTACCTGTAATAACTCCTCTGTTATTATCCTTGTAATCATTAGAAGCCATTAACAAAACATCCGACTGTTTTTGCAATTCCATTGCCTTTTTCCTCGAAAGTTTTCCATGATATATACAACTTTCATCAAACCCTACTTTCTTTGCCTGACTTTTAAATATTTCATAAGCTGATGCATTCCCTGCATAATGTATTTCTACTTCATCTTGTTTTACCAAGTTTTCATTAATCAATTCTCTCAGTGCCATAAAAAAAGCAGTTACATTTTGTAGTCCTCCATACATAGAACCTGTATATGTAAAGCTTATCCGATTTGATAGCCTTTCATCACTACTCTCCACATCCCCATCATCATAACCATTAGAAATGAAATATACTTTCTTCCTATATTTCACTGGAACACGTTTACAAATTCCTTTGGATACTCCGACAATAGCATCTGCATTTTTCCAAATATATCTTTCAACTCCTAACGGTATAAATTTCACATAATCAGGAATAAATTTGTATCTATATATCGCATCTCTAATATCGAAAATCCATTTTGTATTTTTATAAGCATTTTTGTATCTTTTCCCAACATAATATGCAAATGAATCACCATACGAAGTAATAATCAAATCATATCTATCTAGCTGCCCAATGATTTTGTCTGCATTCTTTGCCAAATCTTTTTGACGAAACATTCCAAAAAGATAATCAAAACTTCCAATTATTGGATATGCAGTCTCAAATGGATAAAATTCAACATTTCCCGTTTTACGATTAACCCTGTCCCTGTTGTCTAATCTTTTCATCCGTTTATCTTTATGAGGCTTTATGATTCTTTTATAATATGCACACAATTTTTTACATTGCTCAGAATTTTCAGCATAATAAACCTTAACACCCGCTGCATCCTTCTCTAGTATTTCATCCATTTCTATGTTATCTTTTTTTTCAGTAAGTACATCTACGTTAAAACCTTCTAACCTTAAATATTTGACAATTTTAGTAGTTCTTACTGCTGCAATCGTATTTTCCGGAGCAAAGTAATTGCTTACTAATAATACTTTCTTGATTTTTCCATACATACACATTACCTATTCTTCTTTTTGTGTTAACACATCCACATTCTGGAGCATTATAAACATTCCTTTTTTCTTGCACAGTTGTACTACACTACTTTGATCTCCATAATACACGTCGCTCATTACTATCGCTCTATCCAATTCCGCTGTATCATCATAAATCCCCCATCCTTCTTGACGATATTGCATAACAATTTTCTCATACTCTACCCACATCTGCGGCCTCATAGATGATACCGTACTCTTAATCAACGGATGCGGCCTCCATAACAGCGCGACCTCATCCTTATTCTCCTTAAATACCCTAAATACGTCCTTCATCTTCTCCAACATTTTCTCATTATATTCCAACAATGCTGCAATACTTGTATTGTAAAATATAATCTTCTTCCAACTTCCATCAGGTTTTTCTATGATTTTTAACCATTCTTCCGGTATTTCCAAATCCTCTTTTTTCGTGTTATTTACCTTATCAAACTTTGGTGACCCACTTCCTAAAATTTTCTCTTCTAATCTCTTTCTATCTAAATGATTCCCCCCCAATCCATTTGCCTTTGCTGCTTTCAAATATTCATTTACATATATCTGCTTCATCTTCTCCGATTGTACAATCACCTTATCTGCATTCACTACTCCGGGCAAAAAGCAAAAATGTTTCATTCTATCGATTTTCCTTTGATTATCCGGTTCAATCTCATCCATTACAAAATACGGTATATACACTAACTCTTCTGTATATTTTTTTAGGTTTGCACTAAAATATCTTGGATGTACACACGTTACTAGATTCCAATCATCATAGGGATTATGAATATAAATAGCATCCGGTCTTCTCTCTTCAAAGTTATAAGTCTGCCAATCAATAACCTCTATATTCTTTGGATATTCTCTGCCATCATAGTGTATTTCTCCAAGACTTCTGTCAGAATTCCTGTCATAATATGGTATTGGAACACAATACACATCGCAATTTGGTTCTTCTTTTATTTTCAGATATACACTCTCTAACGAATCCCACATAGAGGCTTTATACGGAAAAAAAGCAACTTCTCTTCGAACAGATATATCGTTTTTTACACTGTTCTCAATCCTGAGTAATTGCTTCTTTAAATTCTTATTTACCTTATTTGCATTAATATTCACACCATTTAATTCTTCGTAAACATCAAAAAGCACATCACAATAATTCTCCACATAGGAGACAGTAATAAATCCTTCACCCTCTATTTTTTCTATCATAGTTCCTATACCGATAGCACATTCTTGACACTGACTAAGAATATCCTGTGAAAGTACAAAATTACGTTTATCAATATATTTTTTTATCTCCTCATGTGCCTGATATAAAGTCTGAATCATCTCTAGAATTTCTTGTTTTTGTGTTTTTCTCATATGCTTCCCCTTTTTATTATCACGAAACAAAAGTGACCTTTTGTTATTCAGGTCACTTCTGCTAATATCTCTGGTTTTATTGCACCACTATAATATTCTTATAACAAAATATACTGCCTTTACAGTCGTTGCAATTCATCTAAAATCTTTTATCTTTTCTGCTGCCTTTACACTACACACTTAACAACAGATTCCTTAATGCTTATATAATAAACATTATTCCCCAGTATATTGGACGATATCTTATCATCCGGAACCTTCCCTACATGCTTTGTTATATTATGTAAAAATTTTATGTTTATATACAGTTTAACACAACCTCATATGAATTGCCATAGAATTATTGTATTTTTCTAGTTTTTTCTGATTTTTTACTTTTTTCACAAAGTACTATCATTTATCCTAGATTATTCACGGCTCTGCCATGAAAGTAGCTGAAATCCACATAACTTCTATATCTGAATCACTTTGTGCATCTGAACCATCTACACAATTATACTCAACCTGTCTCCAGTTACGAATTGTTGTTGTCCATTTCTTTATTGCTTCGAATGTCGCTAGATATAGACCTTTGAGAAGGGCTGTATCACTTGGAAATACACTACGTTGACGGTTCAGCTTTCGTTAGCATTTGTTGTGTAAATAACCTTTCTTTTCATCTGGAGCATGATAGATTGTTTTCAAGTCTGTTACAAATACCTTTCCATCTTTGTCTGGTACATACTTCAAAGTATTTCTTACCTGATGTACAATACAGCGTTGATATTCTGTCTTAGGAAAAGCAGTAGCAATAGCTTCTTTGATGCCAGTAAAATCATCTGCACAAATGATTAAGATATCTTTCACACCTCAATTCTTCAGTTCATTCAACACAGACAGCAAATATTTAGCACTTTCATTATCGCCGACATTGATAGTCAAAATTTCCTTTTTGCCATCTGTATTAATTCCGAGAATCACATATGCTACCATTTTCTTGTAGCCATTGCGATAGTCATCTCTGTCTGAGCGTTCTGATTTTTCATAACCAAGGTGGTCATCCATCTCAGCTTCCATCATTTCCTTGCTTGTTCCCCCAAGGAGTTCCTTGAGAGCATCCTGAATGTCTTCGGCTGTCTGAATGTCGTATTCTTCAAGAAGCTGATGAATAATGTTGCGTTTGCCCTCAGTCATTCATACTTTGTGTACTGATTTCTTTTCTCTTGCCATAATAATTGGCCTCCTATGAATTTATTTTATCATAGAATACCTATATAATCTTTATTTACAGAAAAACTTTCACAGACTAAAGCTTGACTTTTCATAGCAGTTCTCCTTATCCACGCTTTTTGCATCACTACTCATATATTAATAACCTTCTTCCCAAATCGACTTCTTCAATTTCCATCCAGCTTCATCCTTTTGCCAAATATGATCGGCTCTCCACGAATCGATAAACTCCTCAAACTGTTGCTCTGTTATTCCGCAATAATCGAGAAATACATCATAATACTTTTCAGGAAACTCTCCATCATACTTTCTTATCAGCTCTATTGCTTCATCTCTGGTTATTATTCCATCTCGTATTTCGTGCGCCGCATCGGATGTCGCTCTTCCAATTCCAAACTTTATATAAGACAAATAATAGTGGAAACCATCCAACTGATCATCCAAACTCGCATGGTTTGAATATGTTCCTTCCGATCTTTCCGGATTGCATTGAAATCCTGTATTCTCCACGCAATAGTGATAGTTCTCTGTCGGATCCCAGTATTTATAGTAACTGTAAAAATGAATTTCTGTCTTATTTCGTTTAATTTCTTCCATTGGCGGAGCCTGATATGGTACCAAGTCATCTTCTGTCAATCCATACTTTGTCCATACTTCGGGACCCATATTCGAAAAATAGTGTCTATTTTGATCTGTTACTTCTCTTGTCGGACGATATGCATTCTTCATATCACCTCCATACTCTACCTCACCATTTTCACCATACATAATTAACGGAATATTATATTTCACAGAAATTTGGAGCGGGAAATTATATTGTCCAAATATAAACGGCTGAAACGGATCTCCTAAATGTTCAAATGCTAGCTTTGTCAACTTCCGATTTACCACACCATTAGGACGCCCTAGTATATTATCAAATCCACCTATCTCTATAAATGAATCCAAATTTTTTCTTCCTATCTCTGTAGGAACAAGTGGTGACCATGTAACAGTTAATGGATGCATATTATATTTATACTTTAATTGATGAGCTACATAGCTGCCATCTTTCCCACCACTGCATGGTACAATAACATCCCAACTCCCATCACTACTACGAAATCTATCACATAATTGCTTCAGTTCTTCTTCTCGCTTCGCCCAATCAGTGCTTCGTTTCACCTCATTAAATCTACACGCGCTACAAATCCCCTCTTTATCAAAAGTTATTCGCGGACGTTGATTTGACATTGCACATCGTTTGCAAAACTTTACCTCTTTAGGTAGATTATATTTCTGTAATACATCTCTTTTTTCCATTTAAAAATCCTCCTTTTAACATATACTATTATTTATCTTCTCAATAGAACTTCTGCTATTTTAAAATCTAATTCAGAATCAATATCTATCGATTGCTCTTGTTCCATAACATATGCATATCCATTTTTTCCAAAAAAGCTTTGTTCTCTCATAAACGCTTCTATTTTTGCCATGTAAATAGCTCCATTCAGTCGATAAAAAGTAGAAAGTTTCTGCCTACACGACATTTTTATTTCTTCTTTTATAAAATCATCCATCGACAAATCCATCCCTAATTGACCTGTCCACAATGGTGAATGCTCACATTCACACACACTCACAACAAAATCTGCCTTTTTCTCTTGAAACAACTGATACGCCTCTCGAATATGCACTTGATTTCTCAATGGAGAAGTTGGTTGTAATTTACACACCTTCTCGAATTCTTCCCCTTTTTCTCTATAAAACTCAATTGCATGTTTCACAACTTCATCTGACGAAACATAATCACCTGCTAGTTCTGTTGGACGAATAAAAGGGACCTCCGCACCATTAGCCCTTGCCACCTCTGCTATCCTTTCACTATCCGTCGATACAATCACTCTTTCAAAAAGCTCGGATTTCAACGCCGCTTCTATGGTATAAGCAATCAAAGGTTTTCCCGAAAGTTCTTTAACATTCTTATTGGGCACGCCTTTTGAACCACCTCTTGCTGGAATAACCGCTAACATATCATTCTCTCCATTATCATTCAAACTTTCTAATCATCCTCACCGGATTTCCTACATATATACCAGATTCCATAATATTCTTTATAACCGTAGAACCTGCTCCTATTACTACTCTGTTACATATTTCGATATTATCAATGATTGTAGAACCTGCTCCTATTAATACCTCGTCACCAATTATCGTTCTGCCACATACTACTGAATTAGGTGCAATATGAGAATGATTACCTATCATCACTTCATGTTCAATTAAACTAGCCGTATTAATAATGCTGTTGTCTCCTATCCGCACCTCGGGACCAATATAGCTGTTTCCCGAAATAAATATTCCCTTTCCCATTGATACATCGTTCCTAAGAAGTGAATATTGAGATATAACATTCATCGGCGTGGCCAACGTTTCTTTCGTTAACATAGAAAAAAGTTCTTTTCGTTTTCGATTATCTCCTATCGCAACAATCATTCTATCCCTGTTATTTGGTTGTATTTCTTTTACTACTTTACAGCCTAATATCTCTTCGTTTGCTTTCGCATTTTCATCCACTAATACTATATTTGTGCTTAAACCATTTTCCATGAGCGTACTTAATACACTTCTAGCATGTCCTCCGCACCCATAAACAATTATTCTATCATACATAAACACTCTCTTATCTTATCAATTACAGCCTCATCTATATTATATGTCGTCGGAAGATTAATCCCCATTTTCGCAATCTTATGACTAACCGAACATTCCTTTCTTGCATACTTCGAATATATATCCATGGTATCTAATGGATAGAAAAAAGCTCGAACATCTATATCATGCTTTTTAAGACATTCCATTACTTTTTCTCTCTTTTCCGGCTGAATCAATATAGATACTAACCATGTTATTTTTTCTCTCTTTTCCATGTCATTCTTTTGCAATTGAATTCCTTCTACCCAAGAAAGACTCGTTCTATAATTATCTTCTACCTCTTTTCTCCATGATAAGATGGAATCTATACGTTCTATCTGGGCTGTACCAATAGCCGCCTGTAAGTTCGTCATTCGATAATTATATCCAACAACTTCATGATAATATCTTTTTTCTTTGCTCATTCCATGGTCGCGATATTTTCTCATCTTCTCATTCAATTCACTATTATTTGTGAGACACATACCGCCTTCTCCAGTTGTAATAACTTTATTTCCAAAAAAAGAAAAACATGAAATATCTCCAAATGAGCCAACTTTTTTTCCATCAAAGCATGCTCCATGTGCCTCTGCACAGTCTTCAATTATATACAAATTATGTTTTTGAGCAATATCACATATTTTTTCCATATCGCAAGGCTGTCCGTATATATGTACTGGAATAATTGCCTTTGTTTTATCTGTAAGGGCGTACTCTATTTCTTCCGGAGAAATACACCAACTTTCTTCTTCTATGTCTACAATCACCGGCGTTGCACCTGTATACAAAACCGCATTGATAGTAGCTGCAAACGTAAGATTCGGAACAATCACCTCATCCCCTTCTCCAATATCAAGCGCAAGAAGCGCCAAATGCAAAGCCGCAGTACCATTTGAAGTCGCCACACCATATTTCATACCGCAATAAGAAGCAAAACTTTCCTCAAATTTCGTAACATATTTACCGGAACTTGAAATCCACGTCGAAAGGAATGCATCCATTAGATATTGATATTCATTTCCATTCAATTGTGGCTGCGCCAAAGAAATATGCATTCCTTCATCATACTCTGCATAATCCACTACATGATGTCTATAATCCAAAATCGGTATAATCGTTACGGTCGAATTAAATTTCTTCAGAATTTCCTCCGGGCTCTCATTCTGAAATGCATATATACAATTTCTGTTAATATGGTTCTCTATCGACTCATTCATTCCATATCCATTTAGTAAGAGTCTCCTTATGTCACCATCTGTCAGTATTCCAACCAATACTCCTTCTTCATCAATACAAAATATAACTTTCTTTGAATTACTTTCTATGCATTGCATAGCTCCTCTTATTGTTTCCTTGTACGAACAAGTTATTTGTTTTGTGTCCATCTGTTCCCCTCTATTCACATATCATTTCTATACTCTTAAGTATCCCGTTTATCTCACCAGAAGTTTCAAGCGTTACCCTTTTATTCCTTATATCAAGTCGTCTAATCTGTTTTACAATTTCCGACTCCTCATTTAAAGGTAAATGTTGATCTTTTATTCCATCATTATCACTTAAGTGAAACCATTTTGCCTCTTTTTCAAGCTGCATACATTCCTTTTCATAATCAATTCCTAATGTATTAGCAGAAACATATAAATGCCCATAATCAAGCAATAATTCAAAGTCTAGTCTTTCTCGCATTTCACATATTGTTTTAGAATCTGTCATCATAAAATAATTATTATTCCCAAACACTTGATAATTTTCCCGACTAAGAACATTATTTTCTAAATATACCTCTATACCATTCTCTTTACAAAGTTTCTGTATGTGTTGATATCCACTTACAAACCTGTCATATGCTTTTTTCTCATTGTATATTTTAGTTGCACTAAGTTTCTTACCTATCTCATCTGTACCTATCTCAACCATAAAACCGGCATGAATAGATAATGTATCAATTTCTAAGCGTTTCAAAAATTCTAAACACTCTTCATAATGTTTGATAGAATTGATGTAAACTTCATCATCGCACGATGCCAAATTCACTACAATATCCTTTTTATGAGGCGGAAAATATGCATGGCACACATAATTCAATCCATATTTTTCTTTTAAATCTTTTAAATCCGTTTCAAAACCCGAATAATATTTAGTCCCACCTGACAATTCTATATTTCTGATTCCATTTTGTGCTAACTGCTGCACTGTCTCAGATATATAATTATTTTTCAGACATGCACTCGAAACATAAATCATACTTGTATTATTTCATCCTCTTTATAATCTCTGTCTGCTCTTTTTCCAATAATTTCATCTATATAAAGTGCCGAAATTCCTTCTCCATTCGTTCTTTTCGCTACTACATTTTCATTTGTATAAGTATCACCTTGGCTAATATCCCTACACGCAACTAGACACTTTTGCAACGACTTTCTTGTCCCTTGTTCTGAAAAAGTAGGCATCTTTATTCCATTTCCAATGTATTTCTCTACTTTTCTAATTTCTACTACCAATTGTTTTAATTCTTCAGGCGTTACAGAAGCCTTATGATCCGGGCCTTCCATGTTTTTATCAAGTGTAAAGTGTTTTTCAACCACTTTAGCTCCTAATGCTACTGCATATGGCGACGCTCCAATTCCAGATGTATGATCCGAATAACCTGTCAATATTTCATATTTTTCTCTTAACGTTTTTACAATCCCTATATTCGCTTCCTCATCTCTAATTGGATAGTTTGCTGTACATTGAAGCAGAATCAAACGGTTATTAATCTCCGCTATTGCCTTTAAAGCTTTTTCTACCTCTTCCATATAGCACATACCAGCAGATAGAATCATTGGTTTTTGTTTCTCCGCAATCTGTCTTAAAAATTGAATATTAGTCAAATCCGTCGCAGCAATTTTAAAAGCTTCTACACCTAATTCTTCCAGTTCATCTAAACTATTCTTTTCAAATGGAGTAGATAAAAATATAATCTGCTTTTCCTCACAATATTTCTTCAATTCTTCCATCTGGTGCTTTGAAAATTCTAATCTTTTCAACATATCAAACTGTGTTTCTGTCGTTAATGATGTTCTCCTCTGATATGGCGCTTTTTCTATATTTTTCAATATCAACTTCTCTGTTTTAAAAGACTGGAATTTTACAGCATCTACCCCTGCTGCCACCGCCTCATCAATCAATCTCTTTGCAAGGCCAATATCTCCATTATGATTTACCCCTGCCTCCGCAATAATAAACGTCGGTGAATCAAAAGATATTTTTCTATTCCCTATCTTAATCTTACTTGCAAATCTCATTTATTTCCTCCACGTTTTGTAGCATTACCGGTGTTCCCACTTCTCGGCAAACTCTCACCACACTACCTGCATCTCCATATATGCATCACTCAAAATAACAGTTCTATCCATATCGCTGGAATCATCATAAATCCCCCAACCTTCCTGTCGATATTGTTTTACCATTTTCTCAAGCATATTTTCATTATGCTCTAATAAAGCTGCAATACCTGTATTATAAAAAATTATCTTTTTTCCAACTTCCATCTGGTTTTTCAATAACCTTTAACCATTCTTTCGGTATCTCCAAATCCTCTCTTTTCGTATTCGTTACCTTATCAGATTTTGGCGAACCAATTCTTATAAACTTTTCTCCCAGTTTTTCTCTATCCGCATGACAGCCACTCAGCCCATGAGCCTGTGCTGCTTTTAGATATTCATTGGCATAGATTTGTTTCATCTTCTCCAACTGAACAATCACCTTATCTGCATTTACCACACCCAGCAAGAAGCAAAAATGTTTCATTCCATCGATACTTACCTGATCTGTTGGTTCAATCTCATTCAACACAAAGTACGGAATATACACTTTCCAACGCATCCCACATAGACGCTTTGTATGAAAAAAAAGCAATTTCCTTTCGAACAGGTACATCATTTTTTACACTGTTCTCAATTCGGAGCAATCCTTCCCCTTCTATTTTCTCTATTACCGTTCCTATACTAATGGCACACTCCTGACACTGACTAAGAATATCCTGTGCAAGAACGTAGTTTTTTCTATCTATATAGTTTTTTACCTCATCATGCGCCTGATGCAAGGTCTGTATCATTTCCAATACTTCCTGTTTTTGTGCCTTTCTCATTTCTTTCCCCTCAAATCATCAATGAACTAAAAAAGTGACCCACATTCAGGTCACTTCCATTCATATATCTGGTTCTATTGCATCACTACAAAAAATCCTATAGCAAAAATACGCTGCCTTTACAGCTGCTGCAATTCATATAAAGTCTTCTGTCCTTCTCTGCTGC
>JAFQAU010000035.1 GCA_017399885.1 Lachnospiraceae bacterium | reverse complement strand
TGCATTATATAAAGACAGAAGTTTTTCTTTATCTTTAAAAATAAACTTAAAAAGTCGATCCTTATATTGTCTGTTGGTGTAAGAGTTTTCATGGTGATACTTATTTAGCTCTTGCTGT
The DNA here is from genome assembly GCA_017399885.1 of Lachnospiraceae bacterium. Taxonomy (GTDB): domain Bacteria; phylum Bacillota; class Clostridia; order Lachnospirales; family Lachnospiraceae; genus CAG-411. Next base: position 6,223 of record JAFQAU010000035.1, on the reverse strand, counting down.
TGTAGGATATCTTTTTCACCTCTAGCTGTCTTTTGGGAATATTCTGTGGTTAAGTTCTCCTCTTGTATCTTTAAATCTTTTGCGTTATTTTGGCTTTTTGTATCATTCTCTTTCATATGTTCTCCTTTCGTAATTGCGCGTGTTTAAAAGAAGAACCATATAAAAGAAATCATAAATAATCATTCCTGTATCTTAATTATAACAGAACTTCTTTTGGAACACTATTTAATTTTGTATACTTTATGATACTTTTCGGGTAATCTGATCCGACTTGGATCTGAATTTTATGAAAATAATTTAGACTTATTAAGCGTAACAGATTTGTTAAACTATTGCAAGTAAATAACGGATAGATAGTGTATAATTTATATTGGAAAATTAAAGGAAAGTAAGCGAATCCACTTCCAGGGCAATGCTCACTGCATTATCAAAAAGTAAAAAGGGAAGCGGACGTTATAGAGAAAAATAAAAAAGTGCCAACGAGTACTTGACACAAACTAAATGACAATGTAAGTAGATTTTATAAGAAAAATATGTTATAGTAAACACGCATGGATTTTCATGTATCACCATAAATAAGACAAGTCTTACTGTTTAAATGTAAGCTACATATTTGTCCAATAAGTCTTGTTTACTATGGTGAAACGACACTTAGGGCACAATCAGCTATGAGGTCGTATCAATAAAAAAGGAAGGAATTGTGCAATTGCACATGGGCGAATCAATGAAAAAAATAATAGATATGATTAAAGAAGAAGTAACAGAAGCTTTTGTAAAAGCCGGATACGAAGAAAGATATGGTATGGTAACCGTTTCTAACAGACCGGATTTATGCCAATACCAATGTAATGGTGCGCTTGCAGCAGCAAAGCAGTACAAGAAGGCACCGATTATGATAGCCAATGAAGTAGTAGATTTGTTAAAAGAGAGCAAGTCTTTTTCAGACATTTCAGCAATTGCACCAGGATTTATAAATATTATTTTGAGTGATGCTTTTCTTGCCTCCTATGTAGAGAATATGGCAAAGGAAGATAAGTATGGATGTGAAGAAGTGAAAGCTCCACAGAGTATTGTTGTGGATTACGGCGGACCAAACATTGCAAAACCGCTACATGTGGGACACTTGCGTTCTGCAATTATTGGGGAAAGTATCAAACGTTTAGGAAGATTTTTAGGACATAAGGTTGTAGGAGATGCCCACCTTGGTGACTGGGGATTACAGATGGGATTAATTATTACGGAATGTAAGAAAAGAAATCCCCAATGGGTATATTTTGATGATGCCTTTGAAGGGGAATATCCATCGGAGCCTCCATTTACCATGGCAGAATTGGAGGAAATCTATCCTTATGCCAATGCATACTCTAAGGAGCATCCAGAATATAAAGAAGAAGCACAGAATGCTACATTTTTATTACAAAGCGGAAAAAGAGGATATAAAGCCTTATGGAATCATATATTAAATGTATCAGTAAATGATTTAAAGAAAAACTATACTAAGCTAAATGTAGAATTTGACTTATGGAAAAAAGAAAGTGATGCACAACCTTATATTCCGGATATGGTAAAGTATATGAAGGAGGAAGGGTATGCCTATGTAAGTGATGGAGCTTTGGTGGTAGACGTAAAGGAAGAAACAGACAAGAAGGAGGTTCCACCTTGTATGATACTAAAATCAGATGGGGCAACACTATATAATACCACTGATTTAGCAACCATTGTGGAGCGTGTGAAATTATTCCAGCCGGATGCCATTACGTATGTAGTAGATAAAAGACAGGAGTTATATTTTGAGCAGGTATTCCGTTGTGCTAAGAAAACAAAGATTGTAGGGGAAGATGTAAAGCTTACGTTCCTAGGCTTTGGTACCATGAATGGAAAAGATGGGAAACCATTTAAGACTAGAGAAGGTGGAGTTATGCGTTTGGAGACCCTTATTGAATCCATTACCAATGCTGTGTATGAGAAAATGACCGATAGAGATATGTCTGAGGAAGAAGCAAAGGAAGTAGCAAGAAAAGTTGGTGTGGCAGCATTAAAATATGGGGATTTGTCTAATCAGGCATCCAAAGACTATGTATTTGATTTAGAACGTTTTACCTCATTTGAAGGAAATACAGGTCCATATATTTTATATACAATTGTGCGTATTAAGTCTATTTTGGCTAAGTACAAAGAAAAGGCAGGAAAAGATTTGGAACAGCTGGCTATTTTGCCTGCAAGTAATGAAAGTGAGACCGGTTTGATGCTTGGAATATCCAAATTTAACGATATGGTGGAAACTGCATTTGCAGAGCATGCACCTCATAAGGTATGTCAGTATATTTATGATCTGTCCAACGCCTTTGCAAGATTTTATCACGAAAATAAAATCATTGGAGAAGAAAATAAAGAGAGACAGGAGTCATGGATTAGCTTAATTACTGTTACAAAGGGTATTTTGGAAACCTGCGTAGATTTACTTGGTATGGAAGCACCGGATCGTATGTAAAAGTGTTAGAAAGAAAGGTTGGAAGAGGATATGAAATTTACCAAGATGCATGGATGTGGAAACGATTATGTATATGTGAATGGATTTCAAGAGAATATTGAGAATCCTGAAGAGTTAGCAATAAAAGTAAGTGATAGACATTTTGGAATTGGTTCTGACGGTCTTATTTTAATTTTGCCTTCAGAGGTGGCAGATTTCCGTATGGGTATGTATAATGCTGACGGTTCTGAAGGGAAGATGTGTGGAAATGGTGTAAGATGTATTGGAAAGTATGTATACGATTATGGTTTGACAGATAAAACCAATATCACCGTGGAAACCAAGGGCGGAATCAAATATTTAGATTTACAGGTTGAAAATGGAAAAGTAAAAACCGTAAAGGTTGATATGGGAGAGCCAATTCTTGATACAAAACAAGTCCCTGTTGTATTTGAGAAAGAAAAGATGATAGGTGAGAAGATAAAGGTAGCAGGAAAAGATTACGAAATGACTTGTGTGTCCATGGGAAATCCTCATGCTGTAGTTTGGGTTGATAGTACGAAGGATTTGGAAATTGAAAAGATTGGACCAATTTTTGAACAGCATGAAATGTTTCCTGAAAGAGTGAATACGGAGTTTGTACAGGTATTAAATGCCAAGGAAGTGAATATGCGCGTTTGGGAGAGAGGTTCCGGAGAGACATGGGCTTGTGGAACAGGTGCCTGTGCTACTGCAGTAGCATGTATTTTAAATGGAAAAACAGAGGATGAAGTGTTGGTGCATTTACTAGGTGGAGATTTGTTGATTCGTTATGACAGACAAGAGAATCGTATTTATATGACTGGACCGGCAACCACAGTATTTGATGGTGAATATACGATAGAGTAACTATGCTTCCCATTAGAAGGTAGTATAGGTAGTGAGTTTAATTAGCCAGAGTGTAGAAAGGGGAAGCATCACATGACGTTGGAGACTTTATTAGAAAAATTAACCTATACCGTAGTACAAGGACAGGTTAATATACCCATAACACAGTTAGTATACGATTCTAGAAAAGCATGTGAGAACGGTGTGTTTGTGTGTATTAGTGGAGCAGTGACAGATGGACATAAATATGTAGAAGAAGTAGTAGAAAAAGGAGTTACAGCTTTAATTGTAGAGAAGAAAGTACAGGTTCCTTCTACGGTTACCGTAATACAGGTAGATAACAGCAGAAAGGCTTTGGCATATATGTCGGCAGCATTTTTTGGTTATCCGGCGAAACAACTAAAAACCATAGGAATTACAGGAACCAAAGGCAAAACGACCACTTCTTATATGGTAAAATCCATCTTGGAAAAAACTGGATTTTCTACAGGACTCATTGGTACAATTGAAACGATTATTAGGGATAAAGTGATTCCTGCAAAGAATACAACACCAGAATCTTACGTGATACAGGAGACTTTTCGTGAAATGGTAGATGCGGGAATAGAATGTGTGGTTATGGAGGTTTCCTCTCAAGGTCTTATGCTGCATCGTGTGGATGGATTTACATTTGATTATGGAATATTTACCAATTTGGAGCCGGATCATATTGGTCCAAATGAACACAAGGATTTTGAAGAGTATAGAAAATGTAAGGGGTTGTTATTCCAACAGTGCAAGATAGGAATTGTAAATATTGATGATACACATATAGAAAAATTGCTAGAAGGGCATACCTGTCAGTTAGAAACCTTTGGTTTCTCTGATAATGCAGATTTAAGTGCTACGGATACCCATTTGATCAATCGACCGGGATTTTTTGGAATTTCCTATGGTGTTCGTGGAAAACTTAATCTGGATGTGGAAATAGATGTTCCTGGTAAATTTAGTGTTTATAATTCTTTGGCAGCCATATCCATCTGTCATCATTTTGGGGTTTCCAAAGAGGCAATGAAGGAAGCCCTTGCAGGTATTCGTGTAAAAGGAAGAGTGGAATTGGTAGATGTTTCGGATAAATATACACTAATGATAGATTATGCCCATAATGCAATGAGCTTAGAGAGTCTGCTAACAACCTTGAAAGCATACAATCCAAAGCGTTTGGTTTGTTTATTTGGATGTGGTGGAAATCGTTCTAAGCTACGAAGATTTGAAATGGGGGAAGTGTCTTCCAGACTTGCAGATTTAACAGTGGTTACCTCGGATAACCCAAGAGATGAAAAGCCGGAAGATATTATGGCAGACATTGTTACAGGTGTAGAGAAAGAAAAAGGAGAGTATGTTACCATTACAGACAGAAAGGAAGCAATTCGATACTGTATGGTAAATGCAAAAGAGGGTGATGTCATTGTGCTTGCAGGAAAGGGGCATGAGGATTATCAAGAAATAAAAGGACAAAAATACCATATGGATGAAAGAGAATTGATTCAGGAAATTCTTAAGGAAGAGCAAATGAAATAGAAAGGAATATCCAATATATGAAAGCAATAAGTGTATCAGCATTGGCAAAAGCTGTGGGAGGGAAAATTATTTATGGAGATGGTGACAAACAGATTACTTCTGTGAGCACCAATTCCAAAGAAATTAAAGAGGGTGCCCTATTTGTACCAATTGTTGGTGAGAGAGTGGATGCACATAAATTTATTCCTATGGCATTGGAGGCAGGAGCAGTCGCTACTTTTACAGCAAAAGAAGTGGAAGAATTTAAAGACGGAAAGGTATATATTCAAGTATCAGATACGCTAGAAGCATTACAAAGTGCCGCTGCGTATTACCGTAGCCTGTTTTCTTTCACTTTGATAGGAATTACCGGTAGTGTTGGTAAGACTACCACAAAGGAAATGATTGCTGCAGCTTTAGAAACAAAGAAAAAAGTAGTGAAAACAAAAGGAAATATGAACAGCCAGGTTGGTTTGCCATTGATGATGTTTGAAATTGAAGAGGATACAGAGGTTGCTGTTATAGAAATGGGAATGAGTGAAGTAGGCGAGATGAGCCGATTAGCTTCTATTGCAAAACCTGATATTGCTGTACTTACTAATATTGGGGTATCTCATATTGGACAGCTGGGATCAAAGGAGAATATTAGAAAAGAAAAAATGAATATTATTAACCAATTTAATGGTAATAATTTGGTATTTGTAAATGGAAATGATATTCTGTTACAGGAAATAAAAACATTTTCCCATGATTGTAGAAATGGTAATTTGGTTTCCACTCCGTTATTTGATGAGGATACCAGAGAAAAGCTTGGGGAAATTCAGGTTTTAGAATATGGAATGCAGGCAAACTGTGGATATCGTGGAGAAAATATAATAAATGAAGGCAGTCACACCCATTTTCAATATATTTCCGAACAATATAAAGAAGATATTACGCTTTCTGTTCTAGGAAACCACAATGTAAATAATGCAGTGGTGGCTTTGGCAATTGGAGAGTATTTTGGAATTCCTCCTATGGAAGCTAAGAAGGGATTGGAAAAGTACCAGCCAATAGAAAAACGCGGGCAGATTACGAACCATAAAGGAATTGTCATTGTAGATGATACCTATAATGCAAGTCCGGATTCTATGAAAAGCGGAATTGATATGTTGCTTTCTATGCCGGATATTCAAAGAAGAATTGCTGTTTTGGCAGATGTATTAGAGCTTGGGGATGTTTCTAGGGAATGTCATTATGAGGTTGGCACCTATATAGGAAAAGGCAATCAGGACGGAAAGAAGCTTGACATCCTAGTATCAGTTGGCACAGAGGCAAAAGCCATATGTGAAGGTGCAGAAGCGATTA
>JAFQAU010000293.1 GCA_017399885.1 Lachnospiraceae bacterium | reverse complement strand
TGCATTAACAGACAACAAGAATAGAACCGCTTCCAATGTAAGAAATGCATTTACAAAAGGAAATGGAAATGTAGGTACACAAGGTTGTGTATCTTATATGTTTGATAAAAAGGGTCAGATTATTATTGCGAAAGAAGAGTGCGATATGGTGGCGGATGATTTGATGATGATTGCACTTGATGCAGGAGCTGAGGATTTTGTTGAGGAAGAGGATAGCTTTGAAGTATTAACAAATCCAGATGATTTTAGCACAGTTAGAGAAGCTTTAGAAAAAGAAAGTATTCCAATGGCACAAGCAGAAGTAACAATGATTCCGCAAAATTATGTAGAATTAACTGATGAAAAGGATTTAAAATCTATTCAAAAAACCTTAGATTTATTGGAAGAAGATGATGATGTACAAGAAGTATATCATAACTGGGATATGCCAGAAGAATAAAAATGTAAGAGGAACTTTTGTGTTTTTACAAGAGTTCCTTTTTTGCTTTATAGGAAAGTTCGTCCTATAAAGCAAAAAACGCGACACGAGGATGCGCACGAATTGGATGAGAAATTGCTTTATATTTTCTTATAAAGTAGTCCTTTAAGCATAATAAAAGTAAGAAAAAATGTCGATAAATAAAGAAATGGTATATGAAAGGCATACTTTTTTAATTTTCAAAAAAGTGTTTGCAAAAGAGACAGGAGGAGTTAATTATGAATAATATTTATGAAAGAAAAATAAAACGAAGGAAGATTCCCATATATCTTGTTATTATTTTTATCGTAATGGTAGGTCTAATTGGGATTAAATTGGGACAGGATTCAGAGGCGGCAGATAATGCAATTTGGTTGGAATATAACAATACACAGCTAGCTAATGAATTAACAATGGATACATCGGCAGTTAGCTTGTATTTAGGCTCTACAGGAACACAATATGCGGATCCCAAATATAAAATTTGTTGGAAAATTCCAATTGAAGCAGACAGAAAAATCATTGGTTTTCAGGAAGATTCTAATTATGGTAATGATTATGAAAGACAGTCTCAGGGATTGTTTAATATGGTTATTAAAGCCAAGAGTGCGGGAACAGCTACCTTAGAGGTATATGTGTATGACAGCACAGGTTTAACAGGAACAACAGTATCGGGCTCCAGTATGACAGTTGCACAACATGTAACATTAAAAATTAATGTGCAATTTGCAATTGATACACAGCTAGATGGAAATTACCAGTATGTTTATGAAGGTGATCCGGAACGTGCTCTAATATTGTATACTGGTGAAGAAGAAGAGATGAAATTAAATGTTGGAGACGCTGGGGATAGTGTTTTATGGCAAAGTGCCAATAAAGACGTTGTGGAGATGGTTACCGCAACAAACGGAGCGATTTGTGCAAAAGCTGTAGGTAGTGGTGTTACAACCATATCAGCAGATGGAGTAAGTGGACATGACTCAATAAGTGTTTATGTAATTCCTAGAATCTCCATAACAGGGGAAGAGGGAACTTATAACAAATCAGCCACATATAATATTAGTGATGGAGATTGGTTATATACAGATACTATATTTGAAGATAATCAAACGTTGACAATATATGATAAAGTTGTTTGGGTAATTTCCAAATACGATACCAATCATAAAAAGGTGGTGATTGAGGATTCTCTTGGAAATGTAAAATCAGACCTAATAGACCTATCTACAGTTATGGCAGCTACACAGCAGAATTTAAAGGTAAGTGCAAAGGCAGGACAGTATTTTATAGATTTTTATCCGGCTGGAACATATAAAAATGAGAATGAAAAGAGTAGTACAGTGATTCCGTCTACGATTACAATAAATGTATATGCGGAATTGGTTTCGCAGGAAATAAATTTGAACACTGGAGACCAGTTTGATTTTGCAGAAGCTATAAATATTACACAAGAAGAATTTTTAATGTGGTTTCATCCTACAATACCAGAAATGGGAAATTATCTTACATACAAAGAAGGGATTGTGAGTGCGCTTGCATCTACAGAGCAAGAAAGTATTAGCATTGGTATCAAAGTAAAAGAAGAGTATAAAGAACAAGTACAAACCATGCTTAATCCTAATAACCCCAAAATGGAAGCCGTATTTACATTTCGTGTGGTAGATCAGCTATTGTTAAATATGCAAAATGTTAGTATTGTCGTTGGACAGGAAATGCAATTAATTGCATCCACAGCAACTTATGAAGGAACTTTAGAATGGACAACAAGCAACCCTAAGTATGTATCAGTTTCAGAAACCGGTGTAATTAAGGGAATTTCAAAAACAAAAGAAGATGTGGCAATTACAGTGTCACTACGATTGTCCAATGGTAGTGTTAAGCGAGCTGTTTGTTGGGTGAGGGTTCAAGAGACAGTAAATAATATTTCCCTAAATGAAAAAGAAATTGAGTTGTTAGAAGGGAATAGTAAAACGATTGTAGCTTCATTTAAACCAGATAGAAACGAAGCACCTATTCAGTGGATGAGTAGTGATGAGAAGGTCTTTAGTATCAATGTTTCTTCTGATAAGAAAAGTGTTGTTGTAACAGCAAGGCAGGCAGGAACGGCTATTTTAACTGCTCTAAATGAAGAAAATTATGTAACAGCTGTTTGTAAGGTAACAGTAATGAGTCAGATTACAAAGATTTCATTACCTGATTCGCAAATGACTGTAAAATTAAATCGTGAGGTAATTCGTTTAAATGCAAGCTACACACCAAAATCTATAACAAATAACAGATTAATTTGGGAGTCATCAGATAACTCTGTTGCAACGGTAAATGAAAGTGGATTAGTAACACTTATAAAGGCAGGAACAACAATTATTACAGTAAAGCCACAGTATAATACTTCTCCGCCAATTATGGCGCAGTGTGTTTTAACAGTTGAGCAGTCCTCAGTGGGAATTAACTTAAACGAAAGTGCAATAACCCTAGAAGCAGGAGAAAATAAGCTTTTAAGTTATACATTAAAACCAACGAATGCAACTACTACAGTAGAGTGGAAATCTATGGACACAGGTGTTGCAACCGTTACAAAAGACGGTTTGGTTACAGCTAAAAAGGCAGGAACAACTTATATAATTATAACATGTGCAGACGGGTATTCTGCAAACTGTAAAGTTACAGTTACACAGGAGGCAACGGGAATTAAGCTTTCTGTAAAGAAGGTAACATTAGGAGTGGGCGATGTTTATGCAGTGGGGACCACAATTACACCAGAAAATTGTACCAATCCAAAGGTTACATGGAGTTCACAAGATACAAAAATTGCTAAAGTTTCCAGTGATGGAAAGGTAACAGGAGTTTCTGTAGGAAAAACAATTGTTTTTGCTAAGATAAAAAATGGAGAAGTGGCATATCTGGATGTAACAGTTACAGACAGTGTAAAGGCACTAAGTTTAGATCAAACGCAAAAAACATTAGGAGTAGGAAAAAGTTTTATATTAATACCAATTTTCAATCCAACAGAAGCTACTAATAAGGAGTTATCATGGACTTCTTCCGACCCATCTATAGCAACAGTTACAGCAGATGGTAAGGTAACGGGTATCAAGGGTGGTACTGCCATGATAATATGTAAGGCAGATGACGGAGGTCATACTGCACATTGTGTAGTAACTGTATCCGAATTGGTTTCAGAGGTAACTTTAAATTATAGCAGTTATCAATTAAAAGTAAATGAGACTGTAAAACTTTCTGCAACTGTAAACAGTAGTACAGCTACAAATAAGAAATTAAAATGGACTACCAGCAATAAGAAAATTGCAACAGTAAACAAAAATGGTAAGGTTACAGCAAAGAAAGTGGGGAAATGTACAATCAAAGTTACAACCACAGATGGTAGCAATGAAGGTGCAGCTTGTACAATTCGGGTAATAAAGCCAGTTAGCAGTTTGAAGATAAATCATTCTTATATTAAGCTAATAGAAGGGAAAACTAAGAAAATAAAATCAAAGATTACACCAAAATCTGCTTCTATTAAAGGTGTTAAATGGACTTCGGCTGATAAAAATATTGCAATTGTAAATTCCAAAGGTAAGATAACTGCCATATCCGAGGGAATTACAACTGTTACAGTTTCTACAACGGATGGTAGTAAAATTACAGCAGTATGTACAGTACAGGTTCTAAAAGCAGTGCCGGTTACATCATTAACAGTATCTTCGCAAGATATTACTATGGTAAAAGGCACCTCCCAAAGTGCAGCGGTAAGTATATCTCCAAGTAACACTACAGATAAGATAACTTACGAAAGTGATAACAAGGCAGTTGCTACCGTAACATCAAAAGGAAAGATAAAAGCTAAAAAACCTGGAACTGCAACCATAACAGTTACAAGTACAAGTGGAAAGCAAGTCTGTATGACAGTAACAGTAGTTGGATTAAATAAAACATATTTAAGATTACAACAGTATGATTCTGATGAGTTATGGGTAGAAGAAATTACAGAGAATGTAAAATGGTCTTCTTCAAATCCAGCTATTGCTAGAGTAAATAATGGAACTGTAGTTGCAAGAAAGGTGGGAACTGCAACCATTACGGCTACTGTACGAGGTGTAAAATTACAATGTAAAGTGAAGGTAGTAGAAATAGAATAAAATGTGTAACAGTTTAGTCATGGAGCTAAATTGCTATAAAATTGTAACAAGTTAAAAAACGTCTTTTCTCAAAAAAGTGAGGAGAGACGTTTTTTTGTTAGGGCATTTGCCCTGTTTATCATTGTGGAGTTTGTCAACAGAGAAACGTAGCTTTGATTTGCTTTATAGAAAAGTTCGTCCTATAAAGCAAAAAACGCGATCTGAAAAGGGACTTGTCCACTTTGTTCCTTTATAGGAAAGTTCGTCCTATAAAGCAAAACGCTCCGCGAGGATGTGCACAGATGCGTAAGGAATATTGTTGCAAAAGGCATGCAACACGCATCTGGCACACAAAGTGGAGCAAGTCCC
>JAFQAU010000034.1 GCA_017399885.1 Lachnospiraceae bacterium | reverse complement strand
TTCAACTGCCTTCTTCTGTAAATTCCCTTCTGCTTCTTCCCATGTATTTCCTCCACACATAGGATCTTCCTCTATCCAATCAAACAGTTTTCCAAAAGGTCCTTCACCCTCTTTTTTTCCTGCCACACTCCCCCATGAAATTATATACGGAGGTTCTTCAAATTTAACACTTTGTAAGCCAATATGTTTTATTTTCTCCACACTTTCATCTCCTATTATTAAATATACATGCCAACTATATAGGCATCACATAGTATGAATTTGTACTGTTCACGCATTGCTCTATATTTTTTATTCATTCAAAAAACAGTCTTCTTTTTCATACCAGTTCAGTTGTTCTATTTCTAGTATGATTTTATTTTTTATTTTTATTCAAAAATTCTTCCTAACAAATTCGTGTGCCTTCCTGGTTAAAAACGCTATAGGAAGGTGTAAAAACTTTCCTATAGCGTAAAAAAACATACAATATACTGATATTTTTAAAAATATGCTGTATATTGTATGTTCTTTGTACCACAACTTTTACTTTATTCTATCACTGTTACTTTGTAATCTTGTGCCTCTACAACTTCTTTTAATTTTTCATTTTCCACTTTCTTAATAAGTGTTACCTGGGCAATCCCCGTTTCATGACTTACCACTGCTTCCTTCACTTCTTCTAAAGCTTCTAAGCTTTTCTTCACTCTAGCCTCACAATGTCCACACATCATACCCTTTATATATATTTTTTTGACCATTTTACTATTCACCTTTCCTTTTCTTTCATCTGATTTTATAGATACAGTTTTTATTTTTTTATCTTTCCTACCATCGTAGGGAGAAAATCCATTTAAACGTAATGCATTTGTAACTACGCAAAAGCTCGATAAACTCATTGCTGCTGCTCCAAACATTGGATTTAATCGTAAATGAAACAGAGGTATTCCTATTCCTGCAGCCAAAGGGATTCCCAATGCATTATATACAAATGCCCAAAACAAATTTTGATGAATATTTTTTAAGGTTGCACGACTTAATCGTATGGCTGCAGGCACATCTCTTAATCCATTTCCCATTAATACAATATCTGCTGCATCAATGGCTACGTCTGTTCCTGCACCTATTGCAATTCCTACATCCGCACTGGTTAATCCAGGCGCATCGTTAATTCCATCTCCTATCATTGCCACTTTTCCATATACTTTTAGTTTTCTTATTTGTTCTTCTTTTTCATTTGGCAATAATTCTGCAAAAACCTGATCTACCCCTACCTTTTCCCCTATGGCTCTTGCTGTTCTTGCATTGTCTCCTGTTAGCATGACAACATGAATCCCCATATCCTTTAATTCTTTAATTGCCTGTTTACTATCATTTTTAATTGTATCTGCCACTGCAAGAATCCCAAAGATTTTCTTTGAATTGGCAAATATAAGAGCTGTCTTTCCTTCTTCTTCTAATCGGATCAAATGAGATTTTATTATATCTGTAACATCCACTTTTTTCTCTATGAATCTTAAATTACCACCATAATATTTTTCTTTTTCAATCTCACCTGTTAATCCATTTCCCGGTACTGCCTGAAAATTTTCTACATACAAGCTTGTAATATTTTTTTCTTCCCCCATTTTAACAATTGCTTTTGCTAGGGGATGCTCACTTTTTTTTTCAAGAGAATAAGCAATTCTCCACAAATCTTCTTCAGAGCTAGATTCTCCTAAAATCACATCCGTAACAATTGGTTCCCCTTCCGTAATGATTCCTGTTTTATCTAATGCCACAATTTGCACTTTCCCGCACGCTTCTAAATGAATCGCATTTTTATACATTATCCCCTGTTTCGCTCCAACACCACTACCTACCATAATAGCAACAGGAGTAGCAAGACCTAATGCGCATGGACAACTTATTACTAGTACTGAAATCCCTCTTGCTAAAGCAAATCCTATCGTCTCTCCTACCAATAACCATATAAAAGTTGTTATAACAGCGATTACAATTACCACAGGGACAAAAAAACCTGATACAGTGTCTGCTATTTTTGCAATCGGCGCTTTTGTTGATGAAGCCTCTTTTACCATTTGAATAATCTGTGATAATGCAGTATCTTCTCCTACACGTTCTGCCCTACAGGTCAAAAAACCTGATTGGTTTATAGTAGCAGCAGATACCTTATCTCCTTCTTCTTTATCCACAGGGATACTCTCTCCAGTTAAAAAAGACTCATTTACAGCACTGCTTCCACTTAACACAATACCATCCACAGGAATATTTTCTCCCGGCTTTACAATAAAAATATCTCCTGGGGCAACTTTCTCTATCGGAACCACCACTTCTTTCTCTCCTAGCAATAATACTGCCGTTTTAGGAGCAAGTTTCATAAGACTTTTTAATGCATCGGTTGTTTTTCCTTTTGAGTGTGCTTCTAACATTTTTCCTACTGTTATCAAAGTAAGAATCATTGCTGCTGATTCAAAATAAAACTCATGAAGGTAGTGTGACAATATGATATCTTTGTCTTGTTGTGAAACATAGGTCATGGCAAATAAAATGACTACACTGTATACAAACGAAGCAGTTGAGCCAATTGCTACGAGAGTATCCATATTAGGTGATTTTTGAAAAAGACTACGAAATCCATTAACAAAGAATTTCTGATTAATTATCATAATCATGGTTGTTAATAGCAACTGAACAAGACCAATTGCCAAATAATTATTTTCTAATAATCCAGGTAATGGTAAGTTCCACATCACATGTCCCATTGAGATATACATAAGCGGAACAAGCAAACATAGAGAACAAAGCAAACGCCTTTTTAAAATTGGTGTATCTGTATCTGTAAATATACTATCCAATTTTTTTTCTGTTCCTTTTACCATTGCTCCATAACCTGCTTTTTCTACAGCCTCTATTACATCAACTTCTGAAGCATCTCCGATTACCTGCATAGAATTCGTAAGCAAATTAACAGAACATTGACTAACACCTGTTACTTGTGACACGGCTTTCTCTACCCTTGCACTACATGCAGCACAACTCATTCCTGTAATGTTATACTGTTTCATCTTACTTTCCTTTCTTTACATTAAGCAATATTCCAAACCATTTTATTATATACCTTAAAGCCTAGATTATGTCAATAGATAACAAATCCTTTCTTGGTGTACACGTAAACTTTCAGTGGGAGGGCAGAACAGCCACGTGTCCTCTCTTACTGTTAGTCAGCAAATGCGCAGCCCCATCTAAACCATCACACATGTGCAACAGCAAAAGGCAGAATCGTGTATGTAAATTCTGCCTTTTAAAATGCTATCTAATATAATCTAATTTTTCAATCATTACTGTGCACACATTGTGCAGTACACATAAACTCCATACAATTATGTTGTATGTAAATATCTTTTTTGAAAAGATGTCGCCCGTTAGTAAACACGCAACGTTTTATTTATAGTTATGCAATGTGTTGTAAGAGTGCTTACTGTATAATAAAGGATGACTAAAGAGTTGCCATTTGCTTTCCCCAGTTTATACATTCTTCTATACCTGCATCGTCTGGTACTTCGTGGCACATTAACCCTTCTCCGTTCATTACTTTTGCACCTGCTGCTGACATTCTATCAACCCAGTCGCGCATCCATTCTCCGTCTCCCCATCCATAGGAGCCAAATAATAAAATAGTTTTTCCATTTACCATTGATTCTAGAGCCTCTACAAAAGGTTCCATTTCCATCTCTTCCAAAACTTCTGCACCCATGGCAGGGCAACCCAAGGCAAATACATTGTCATCTTTTAAATCTCCTGGTGTAATATCTGACACAAAAATTGCTTCTGCATCTTTTCCTCCTGCCACAACACCTTCAACAATAGCCTTTGCCATTGCTTCTGTATTTCCTGACTGTGACCAAAATACTACTTTAATTTTACTCATAACTTCTCCTCCTAAATCAAGCATATTTTTATTTACATATGGAATACAATTGTCCTTTTCGCAAAATTTCTGTTGCTTCCAGCAAATCAATTCCATTTGAAACCAATATAATCATCCATTCTTTCGCTTTATCAAATTGTTCAAAAAGACTTGTTTTTTCATTCTTATCTTTATAAACCTTCCAATAACCCATACAAAGAAAATTCTTTCCTTGATTTTGTATAAATCCCTGCACATCCTCAACCGGATAACCAAGAAACAAACCCATTTCATGTGGAAATTCATCCTTAGATAATGAGTATCTTTTATATCTTTTTGCTAATAAGGAAAGCATATTATCTAAACTGTCATACACATAACCTTGAGCCTGTAATATATGTTTCACTTTTTTTTCTTGCAAATAGTTTTCTAATAAATCCTTTGCATATATTAGTAAAGACACTCTATCCCCTTTTTCTAATAGGATATAATAAGAAAAATCAGTGGCATATAATACGTGTTCTAGAACGTAATATTGCTCTTTTGTTACATTTAAAAGATTTGAAATCTTAAGACCCGCTAACACTGGAGAGCATTGTAATACCAACTGAGTTTCCAACATTTCCAAATCCAATTTTTTTATTATTTCAAAAATCTCCTGACTCATACCATCCCTCCTGTTAGTTTGTGCTAACACAAAAGTAATAAACCCTTTTATTACAAAAGAAATCGTTACTATTCTCGTAACACCTACTCGTATGTGTGTATAGAAAAATAAAATACATCTTAACATTCACAAGGCAAAACACTAACAGCCCTAATCTCTTGTTGTTTTATATATCCATATTGTAATAAACCTGCTATTATCACATCATTCCATTGTTTCGCAGAAAGCTGGCAGATTGTATTGTCATTTAGCTCAATTTGACAAGTATCTTTTCTTTCACTGTCAACATCACATGAAATTTTATACATATTTTTTCTATTAATAGCGCCAATTTCTTCCAATAATCCTACCATTCTGTAAACAGTTGACTGCCCAATACCCTTATCAAATTTAGATGCTTCATAAAATATCTCTTTACAACAAGAACAATCCTTTGACAAAATAATATCCAATAATATTAATCTTTGTTTTGTAATTCTACAACCAACTTCTCTTAATTTACTAAGAATCATATCCTTTTGCATTTTATTTTTCTCATATCTTATATTATCCGCTTCTATCATCTTTTATTCCTCCAAAAAATCCCAAAGTTAGTTTTAACTAACACGCAATCAAAAAATTTTGTAATATTTATCGCTCACATACTATTTTGTTACTACCTACTTTTATACATAGTTCTGAAACCTTTATCTGTTAGTTATTACTAACATATATTAACATATTTTCTTTTTCTATGCAATAGTTTTCTTTATTTTAAAAATTATTTTGGTAACTGTTTAAGTAAGCTAAACTTTACAAAATGAGGCAAGCTTCTCATTTGAAACTTGCCCATTTGTATTCTTACTTTATTTTAGTCCAATACAATAACCCTAAATTACCTCCTAGCCCAATGCCACATCTAATATCATCATTATCAAAAAACCTATCCCAAATCCTATTGTTGCCATATTTGAATGACTCCCTTGTGAAGCTTCTGGGATTAATTCTTCCACTACTACATACAACATTGCTCCTGCTGCAAATGCAAGCATATACGGTAGTGTAGGAGTTAAAATATCCGCAAATAAAATAGTCAATCCAGCTGCAATAGGCTCTACAATTCCAGATAAAACACCATATAGAAAAGCCTTTCCTTTTCCCATTCCTTCTGTTCTAAGAGGCATAGAAATGATTGCACCCTCAGGAAAATTTTGTATTGCTATTCCGATAGCTAACGCTGTAGCTCCTATTAAACTTATACTCCCTTCACCTGCTATGACACCTGCAAATACTACACCTACAGCCATTCCTTCTGGCACATTATGTAGTGCCACTGCAAAGATAAGCATAGTACTTTTGGATAGATTAACTCTTACTCCCTCTGGCTCTTTTGAGTTTAAATGCAGATGTGGTATCAATCGGTCCATCAGAAGTAAAAATAACATACCAACTATAATTCCAATTGCTGCAGGTACAAAAGATAATTTCCCCATATCTTCACTCATATCTAAGGAAGGAATTATTAAAGACCATATTGAAGCTGCAACCATTACTCCCGATGCAAATCCCAATAACATCTTTTCTACACTAGTATTTATTTTATCTTTTAAAAATAATACACATGCCGCTCCTAATGTTGTTCCAAAAAATGGGATTAATACTCCTAATGCTACATAATTCATAAAACCACTCCTATACTTTTACAATATAATTCTATCTTTATTCTATTCTAAAGTCATCCAATTGGTACAAAGACTTCTTATACAAACTTACATCACTCCCCAGAAAAAATACACCTTTTTTCTTTCTATTGAAATAAATTTTCATTCTTATTAATCTTAATGGTTTTGCTTACAAATTTTTCTCGAATTTCTAGTAAATAGAATAATGGACATATTTTTAATATAGAAAGAGATTATTAAAAAAATAGATCTACACTGTTTTCAGCAATTATAATCTTATATTTTTAATAACCTCTTTTTCCTATACTTCCTCAATCAATTCTTTAATATCTTCTGTCAAAATTAATGATGTATCCAACATTTCATCATATTCAGCATTGGATTTTGGCTCAATGCCCTCTCCATGCATAGAACTGACTACTTTTAAAAGTTGCTCCGTGGTAATACATTCTTGTACTTGCTGTATAAAACTTTCACAATGTTTGGGCGTTATCTCTAAAATAGAATCAAGTTGTTCTTGAAAATTATCCCCATGAAATCTTAAAATACTATAATAGCCAAAAGTACGTGCTAAATACATTTCACCACATATAGGGCATATGTGTAATTCATATTTTTTCCCATTTATTTTCTTTACATTTGTAATCTGTGTTGGAAATTTATCCTTCTTTGAACACTTTGGGCACATGCATACCACCTGATTATGTATCATAATTCTCTCAACTCCTTCTCCAAAATCAGAATTTTGTCTCCTCCGTTAGGACACCTGCAGCTATAGTCAAATAAAATTCTTGAACAACCGTTCATAATCTTGAATAGCTACTTACTTTTATGACTCGTATTTTAAGGATATATCATTTTTTCTACTTTTGCAAGAAACATTCATATAAATTAAAATATAAACAATAACATAAGGTATGATTTACAACCATATTACTGGTTTAATTCTATTAATTTTTTTATAATCTGTGCTATTCTCTCTGCTTCTCTTTCCATTTCTATTTTTTTCATTTTTTCCGCTTCTATCTCTGATGGTAGTTTTCTATATTGCATTCTTTTTTCTAATTGTCTTTTTCTTTCTTCTTCTTGTTTCTTTAATTCCTCTAACTTCTCTTTTCGTTTTTTTTCAGCCTGCTCCGCTTTTTTTACTATTTCCTCATGTCTATAATAAGGTGCTCTTCCCCCTATTATTTTTCCCTTTTTATTAGTTCTACAAAATTCTCCAAAATTGTTTTTTATTTGTAAGGCCTCTGTCTCCACCAAGAAACGATATGCTTTTTGAATCTCTAAATATCTTTGTATTGCATATGGATTTTGATTTTTATCCGGATGATACTCCTTACATAAGCTTCGATATGCCTTTTTAATTTGATCTTTACTAGCATACATAGGAACTCCTAAAATGCCATATGCTTCTTGCATTCCTTGTATCAAAATATATCCCCCCTATTTTTTTCTATAATGAAACCTCCAATCACTCATAAAAGCGAGTAATTAGAGGTTCCATTCTACAATATTATAACCAAACGCAGGCGTCCATATCCATAATACTATATTTCTACATGTACTTGTATGTCTTATACCCAAATTATTTTATATTCTTATTCCCATACTCACATACAAAGTATTTATTTAACTGTAATAACACAATCTGGCAATTTCTTTTGCAACTTTTCTATATCTTTTTCTGATGCACCAATGCCGGCCAAATTTAAACTCTTCAGTCTTTTTAATTTTCCTAATGCTGAAATATCTTTTATCTCTGCATTACCAGATATATCCAAGTATACAAGTTCGCTCATATTTTCTAATGCACTAATATCTTTAATATTATTATTCTGTAACATCAAAATTTTCATATTTTTCAACTTCTTTAGAGCTGCTACATTAGAAATATCATTGTCATTTAAATATAAGTATGTTAACTGTTCACATTCTTTAAGAGTTGATATATCTTCAAGTGTTGAAAAGGCTACATTTAATGAACGCAAACTAGATAATTGTTTTAATACAGTAAAATCTTTCACATAATTGTAACTAATATCTAATATTTCTAGAGAATGTAATTCCGATAAAGGTTCTATATGCTTAATGTTGTTATTCGTTAAATACAACTCTGTTACATGATTTATAGAACCAAGTTCAGATAAATCATTTATATTTTTTTCTCTTCTCTCAACAATATGCTCATTTGTCATAACCCTTATATCTTCATAAATTTCTTGTTGCTGTGAATCCGATTCATTTTTTAATTCACTTTTATTTATAATGCCTTTTTCATCTAAATAATCCAATGCACCATTATAAATAGTCTGAACCTTTTCTTTTGCAACATCGTCATTATAAACAAATATCCCTGCTCCAATTATAAGCAACAACATAGCAACAATAAGCAAGCTTTTTCCACGTTTTTTTACTTTTACAGCATTAGTCAATTTCTGTTCATAAGGTTCTTCCTCTACTGATTTATCGTAATTCATTTCTTTTTTCTTAGCTTCATATTCCTCAGTTTCAGAAAAATTAAAAAAGCCACTATATTCGGATTCATCAGAATGCAACTTTACATTAGAAGCCTCCTGCTCTGTTAACCTTTTTAGTAATTCTTCGCTCCTCTCAAGTGCATTTTCAATTTTTCGGTTATTTTTTTCTAAACGCTCTATATCTTCTACACTAATCTTTGCTATTTCTTTAGGAATACTTGCATCTTGATCCACTTTGCTTAGTTTTGCTTTTTTCTCATCTGCTTCTTTTGAAATTTGCTTCATATCCTCAATAGCATTATCTAACTCTATTGTTGCACTTTCCAAACTTACTTCACCAGATGTAGGAGTTGAAATAAATGCAACTTCCTTTTTTCGTTCCTTCTCAGTGCGTAATCTTTTTTCTTCCTCTCTTTTTCTCTCTTCTTCCGCAATTCTAATCAATTGCGCTTTCTTTTGTTCTTCCTCTTCCTTACGTATTCTTTCTTCTTCTGCCTTGCGTTCTTCCTCTTCCTTACGTATTCTTTCTTCTTCCGCCTTTTGTTCTTCCTCTTCTTTACGTATTCTTTCTTCTTCCGCCTTGCGTTCTTCCTCTTCTTTACGTATTCTTTCTTCTTCCGCCTTGCGTTCTTCCTCTTCCTTACGTATTCTTTCTTCTTCCGCCTTGCGTTCTTCCTCTTCCTTACGTATTCTTTCTTCTTCCGCCCTGCGTTCTTCCTCTTCCTTACGTATTCTTTCTTCTTCCGCCTTGCGTTCTTCCTCTTCCCTACGTAATCGCTCCTCTTCTTCTAATTTCCTACGTCTTTCTTCTTCACTCTCATCATAATTCTGTGGAAACTCTAAATCTTCCTCTTGTAAGTGACATAATACTTGGAAGAACTCGTCAGCAGACTGATATCGATCTTTTGCACGATATGATATTGCCTTTAATACAATTTCTGATAATTTATCCTTAGCTCTTTCCGGATTAGGAACTTGTGTTTTAAAATTTCTACGGGCACACTCTATAGGGATATTCCCATTATTTAACAAAAGATAGAAAACCATTCCCAAAGCATAGACATCTGTTGTCTCATTATAATCATACTCCGACATTACTTCAGGTGCCATAAAAATAGAATCTGTTCTACGTTTGCTTCTAGACTGGAAACTCTCTATCTTTCGCGCAATAGAGAAATCAGCTAGCATACTTTCCCCATTCTCTGCCATAAATATATTCTCAGGTTTAATATCCTTATGTATAATTCCTTCCTTGTGGGCACGCTCTAAAATCCATGCCACTTCTTTTATAATTCGAACAATGTCTGCATTCTTTATCTTACGCTCTGCAATATACTCCAATAAACTTTGTTCTTTATCCATAAGAAGTACATAATCATAGCCTATGGACTCTGTTCTTTCAAAAGCTTCATATTTGCGGTAACCTAAAACGTTAGGAATTTCTTTTAGACACTCCAAACTCTCTAATTCTCGTTGTAGAACATCTACTACTTCCTTATAGTAAGCGTTATGCGCTTCTTTTGTTTCCCCCGCAGAACGATCCACACTTCTGTTATCTGACTGTATCTTAGGAATTGAAACAACTTTTATTATACCTGTGGAATTACCATTCTTAACTTGATAAACATTAGACAAATTCCCTTCATATAGTAATTTGTCAACCACCCATCCATCCCACAATTCACCATATTCATTTAGTCTCGTCATTTCATCCATTATTCTCATCCTTTATAATAATTTATTATAGTACTGTAACAATTCAGACGATACAAATCTCTATGTATAAACTAGCTTATAAAATACAATTTATACACATTAATTTATAGCTGATAGCAACATCATCAACAAAATGATCAGCCAACATATTTATTTCTACCAAATATGTTTATTCTAGCATTTTATGAAAGGGTATGGCTGAACTGTTACCTTTTATTTTAACATAGTAAAAAACACAATACAATACGCATTTTTGACAAACTTATAATATATGTAACAGTTCAGACAAAAGCTGAGCCGTTACGTTTTAAGTCCATGTAAAATCCCGAAAGCTTCACATTTAAAATTGTAAATACATAACCTCACTCAAACTATTGTCACAATAATATATTTTTTAAATATACTCTTGTGCATTTTTTATTTTGGGTATAAAATGGGTTGTTGTCAAAATTTAAACATATGAGGAGGCTTATTCAAATGGAAAAACTCAAACCAAAATTGTTCTCCGTCATGAAGAACTATTCTAAGGAACAGCTAATTAAGGACATTATTGCAGGTATTGTGGTTGCAATTATTGCAATTCCACTATCCATCGCTTTGGCTATTGCATCAGGTGTAAATCCTGAACAGGGTCTTTATACTGCAATTATTGCCGGGTTCTTTATCTCTTTTCTAGGTGGTAGCCGAGTACAAATAGGTGGTCCTACTGCCGCTTTCGTAACCATTATTTATGGAATTATTCAAGACTATAGTATCGATGGATTAATTGTTGCAACAATTATGGCTGGAATTATCCTTGTGATTATGGGAATCTGTCGTTTTGGAATTCTTATTAAATATATTCCCTATACCATCACAACAGGTTTTACTGCCGGAATTGCTGTCACACTTGCTGTAGGACAGCTTAAAGATTTTTTAGGACTAAAAATGGACTCTGTTCCTTCTGAATTTATTGAAAAAATGAAGGCATACAGCGAAAATATACACTCTCTGTCAACAGAAACCATGGTAATTGGTCTCCTTGCCTTACTGATTCACATTCTATGGCCAATCATCACTGATAAAGTACCAGCAGCCATTGGTAATATTATTAATAAATTTCCAGCTTCGCTTCTTGCAATTATTATTACTACATTAATGGTTAAATTTCTAGATATGGATGTTGCCACAATTGGATCTTCTTATGAGAATGTATCTAGTGCACTACCTAGCTTTCGTATTCCGAATGTAAATTTTGAGATGATAAAAAATTTAATTTCTCCTGCGTTTACAATCGCTATTCTAGCTGGTATTGAATCATTGCTTTCTTGTGTAGTTTCCGATGGTATGATCGGAAGTAAACACCGCTCAAATATGGAATTGGTTGCCCAAGGAACAGGTAACATATTTTCTGCCCTATTTGGTGGAATACCTGCCACAGGAGCTATTGCAAGAACTGCTGCCAATGTAAAAAATGGTGGTCGCACCCCTATTGCAGGTATCGTTCATTCTATTACTTTGTTTTTTGTATTACTTCTTTTCATGCCTTTGGCAAAACTAATTCCAATGCCAACGCTTGCTGCTATTTTGATGGTTGTTGCCTACAATATGAGCTCATGGAGAGAATTTGTACGATTACTTAAATCCTCTCCAAAAAGTGATATTCTAGTTCTCGTTACAACATTTTTATTAACAGTTATCTTCGATCTTATTGTTGCTATTGAAGTTGGTATTGTTATGGCAGCTATTTTATTTATGAAACGTATGGCCGATGTAACTGTGATGCAAGGATGGAATTACCTTGATGATGGAGAAGATGATGAAAATGACACAGATAATATTGCCTACAAGGATGTTCCAAAGGGCGTTGCTGTATACGAAATAATTGGTCCAATGTTCTTTGGTGCAACGGATAAATTCTTAGATGTATCCACCGCAGAACATGGAAAAGTACAGGTAGTAATCATTCGTATGCGTGGTGTTCCAGCTCTTGATGTTACCGCACTACATAGCTTAGAGGGATTGGTAGCTACCTGTCATAAAAAGAACATTAAAATTTTATTCTCTCACGTACAAGAACAGCCTTTACGTGCTATGGAAAAAGCTGGTTTTTATGAGTTAGTAGGTAGTGAACATTTCCGCAAAAATATTGATGATGCTCTAGCTTATGCTTCTGAGTTATTAACAAAGAAATAAAACTAAACATTTTACTTTTTATTCGTTCAAAAATGGGCAATTACTTTTGTAATTGCCCATTTCTTAATACCATATATTTTTTTAATTATGGCACCTTTCTTTTTCCTTTTTCATATAATAGAATAATTAATCATTTGGAGGCAATTATGGATTCCAATACAAATACATCTACTGGTCAACTTCGTGTAAATGTAACTTCTATACTAGGCTCAAGACCTATTTCTCAAGCAACGATTCGCATTTCTTATACAGGAAACCCAAATCAAACAATAGAAGAATTAACTACAAATATTTTAGGTCAAACCGATACCATATCCCTTCCAGCTCCACCTGAGTCTTATAGTCAGGAACCCTCCGCTCAGCAACCATTTTCCGAATATAATTTAGAAATTTCTGCCCCTGGATTTGAAACAGTTGAGATTATCGGTTTGGACATATTTCCCAACTCCACAAGCATCCAAAATATACAATTACTCCCTATGAATGATGCATTAGGTAATTCTGCTGAATCTTTTGTAATTCCGGAAAATACCCTTTTTGGAGATTTCCCACCTAAAATTGCCGAATCTGAAGTAAAAAGTGTAAGTGAAACCGGGGAAATTGTTCTTAGCCGTGTGGTTATTCCTGAATATATTATTGTACATGATGGCCCACCCTCAGATAATACTGCTCAAAACTATTATGTAAAATACAAAGATTATATTAAAAATGTAGCTTCCAGTGAAATTTATGCTACCTGGCCTGAAGCTACAATTATAGCTAATATTCTCGCTATACAATCATTCACTTTAAATCGTATATACACTGAATGGTACAGAAATAAAGGTTATAATTTTAACATCACCACTTCTACAGCATATGATCAAAAATGGGTAAATAACCGAAATATTTTCCAACGAATTTCCGAGATTGTAGACAGTATTTTTGACCAATATCTTGCTCGCCCAAATATCACACAGCCTATTCTGACCCAATATTGTGATGGAAATCGGGTTTCTTGTCCAAATTGGTTGTCGCAATGGGGTTCCAAAACATTGGGGGATCAAGGATATTCCGCCTCTGAGATTATTCGATATTATTATGGGGATAATATGTATATTGCACAGGCTGAAGAAATCTCCGGTATCCCATCTTCGTGGCCTGGTAAAAATTTAACCATTGGCTCAACCGGAAGCAAGGTTGCTCAATTACAAAATCAGCTAAATGTTATCTCTCGTGGCTATCCTTTAATTCCAAAGATAGTAGAAGATGGTGTATTTGGTCAATCTACAGCTAATGCGGTTAAAATATTCCAAGGTATTTTTGATTTACCTGAAACCGGAATTGTCGACTTCCCAACTTGGTATAAAATATCAGAAATATTTGTAGGTGTTAGTCGTATTGCTGAATTAGTATAAAAAGTAAATCCGAAGTGCAATCTTCCATACAAATTACATTTAAGCCCCTTGAAAAAAGGGGCTTAAAACATGTATAACATCTCTCATTTAATTTTTCGGATATTGATAAGGACTTTCCATTTCTTCTAATGTTGCAAATTGATATCCACTCTCCTTTAACATAACAATAATATCTGGTAACATTTCTGCTGTCAACTCACTTGTTGCTGAATCATGCATTAGAATTACCGGCTCCTGATAACGACTATAATCTTTTTTTACATTATTTAAGATAGAATATTTTGTTGGATTTCCTACGGAGTCTTCTGCGCTTACATTCCAGTCATAATATATATATCCGTGATTTTCTAATTTAGGCAATAAAGATTCTTGAATTGGTTTTAGATAACTGTTTGTGCTTCCCCACGGAAAGCGAATCATTGTTGTATTTTCTCCTGTAACTTCATAAATTCGCTCTTGTGTCTTCTTTAAATCACGTAAATAAGATTCCGCAGAACCATATATTTTCTCTGCCTCATGAGAATAAGTATGCACTCCTATGGCATGCCCTTGTTCCACCATTCTATTTACAATTTTTTCCCGACTTTCTGTAATATTACATCCCACCAAAAAAAAAGTAGCCCGTACGTCGTATACTTCAAGCACATCTAATATGCGTTCCGTAACCTGAGACGGGCCATCATCAAAAGTCAGATAAGCAATTTTTTGACTATCACTCTGCATCTTTTTTTTATTTTCTTGCAAAGACATATAAGTTAAATGTTTCAACTGCTCCTTTTCGTTATTTTTTAACTGTACAACAGTTTCTTGTGATTGATAAGTATAATATTCCAGTCCAAAACATGCTCCAAACATAATTAACACAATAAAAAATTGCATTATCGCCTTAACCCATTTCATTTTATTCACTTCTTACTATTTCTTCCTTAAAAATATATGAAATAAGCTTCAATTTATGACGATTTATATACAAAATATTTATATGCAATCTGTCTTTTTCCCTAATTTTATGCTATTGATTCAGTTAACTAAAAATAGAATTGACTTTCATCCCTGTATTTGTGTGATAAAAGCTACTACCTTTTTTCATATTTCAAAAATTTATATTCTAAATCATAATAAGTCTGTTCCTCCGACTCACCCGTAATCTTCCATTCTTTCATTTGATCTAAATTCGGAAAATGTGTATCCGCCAAATAAGTGTAATCTATTTTTGTTACATGAGCCACATCACATAATGGAAGCATTTGTTCATAAATACTAGCTCCACCTATAATAAATATATTTTCTGATGGAACATCCTTTACCTGTTCTAATGCCTCCTCAATGCTGTTTACCACGATTGCATCCTTTACTTCATAATTTTTCTTTCTTGTAATGACGATATTTTTACGATTCTTTAATGGTTGTTTTCCCGGAAAACTTTCTAGGGTATTTCTTCCCATAATAACCACCTTTCCTGTAGTGGTCTCGCGAAAAAATCGTTGATCTGCCGGTATTCTTACTAATAATTCATTTTTATATCCTATTCCCCAGTTTTTATCTACCGCAACTATTAAATTCATAGTACTATCTTTCCTTTCTATATGTTTATATAGCCACTGGAATACTAATCTGTGGTCCTGTTTGATAATTATCTAATCTAAAATCATCCGTTGTAAAATCATAGAAATCCTTAACCTCAGGATTTATCCAAAACTGTGGCGCTTCATATACAGGCCTCTCTATTAACTCTTTTACCAATGGAATATGTCTGTCATATATATGCGCATCTGCTATTACATGCATAAACTCTCCCACCTGCATGTCACACACTTGTGCAAACATATGAAGTAAAACAGCATACTGGCATACATTCCAATTATTTGCAGTTAAAACATCCTGACTTCTTTGGTTTAGAATCCCATTCAATACCAATTTTTCTTCACCAGCTTTTTTTGTTACATTAAATGTCATACTATATGCACATGGATATAAATTCATTTCATGTAAATCTCCATGTGTATAAATATTAGTCATAATACGACGACTATATGGATTATTCTTCAAATCATATATTACCCTATCAACCTGATCCATTTCTCCTTCTTTATACTTGTGTTTTACTCCCATTTGATATCCGTACGCTTTACCAATAGAGCCAGTTTCGTCTGCCCAACTATCCCAAATATGACTATTCAATTGATTAATGTTGTTGGATTTCTTTTGCCATATCCATAACAATTCATCTATACAGCTCTTTATCCCTGTTCTTCTAAGAGTAATTGCCGGAAACTCCTTGGATAGGTCATAACGATTTACTACACCAAATTTCTTTATGGTATATGCAAGACTTCCATCCTCCCACTTTGGTCTGACTTTTTCTCCTTCTGTACTAGTTCCATTTTCCAAAATATCTTTACACATATTAATAAAAACTTTATCCGCATAGCTCATAGTTTTTCTTCCTTTCACACACATTTTATTGTGTACTTTTCTTTCTATTATATCTATTTTTTTTAATTTCACAAGTAAAACCTGAATGTAGAAAAAATTTAAGGATATACTATTTCTATGAAAAAAAATTATTTTAACGGTTTTTTATTATGTGGATTTACAGGTTGGTGCATTGAATGTTTTTGGACTGGATTACACTCACTTTTTCTTACACAGGATAAAACTCTACGTTGTGGTACTTCGTTATGGATGTTTCCCATTTATGGTTTTGCATCTTTTATTTCTCCAATTAGTCTATATTTAAAAGGAAAATCAATGTGGTTGAGAGGAGGTATTTATACCACCTTAATTTTTCTTATGGAGTATATTTCCGGAAGTTTTCTTCGTATTTTTCATGCCTGTCCATGGAACTATAGTAATTCGCGATTCCATATTAAAGGATTAATTCGTTTGGATTTCGCACCCCTATGGTTTATTGTTGGACTGTTTTTTGAAAAAATTTTAGATACGAATAAAAAACTGCAAGTTTATGATAAGTTTATTCATTGTAAAAACAAAAAAAATCCCCCAAAAAAATAGTGCTATTAAACTGCCAGTAACAGTTAAACCAAAGTCTAAACTGTTACAGTTACTAACTTGTTTAAACATTAACAACCTTTTCTCTCTGACCTATCTTTGATATAATAAAAATATGAAAGATAGGTATTTTTTTGAATTTGTTCAATTAATTTCAAACAGAATTACTTGCTCGCCAAGCGGACCATACATGTGTCATACTACCTTTTTTTGCAGACTTACCTAGACTGTTACAACTTTGTTCTATAGAAAGGAAATTTAAAATGTTATCTACTATATTTATTTACATAAAAAATTTACAAGAAAAACATACACAAAAAAATTTTATACCAGAACAATTCAAATCTTTATATCACTCTTTAAGAAAGCATAATATAACACCCTATTTTCTTCTTCCGTCAAACGTTACCACTTTCTCATATCCAAAAGTTGACTTTGACCTACATATAATGGATTGTACATCCATTTTACACTTTTTTTCTAATACATTTAAAAATCTAAAAATAAAAAAAGAACATATTCTTATAGTATCCGATTGCAAAGAAATACTTAGCTTTGGAAAAACAATGAATGTCCCTTGTGTAGGATATATGAGTGACAGGGAATTTCTTCCGGTTTCTCACTGCTTTGAATCATTTGAAAACCTTAGCTATTCCTATTTTGTTAATATATGGAAGCGTTTTTATCATTTCCCTATTACAATTTCAAACACTAAGAATTTAAAAATTCGTGAATTTACTGCAGAAGATATTCCAGCAGTATTTTCTCTTCATCAGGATGTTCATAATACCCGTTTTCTATTTCAACAAGAGAATGACTATACGAATTTTTATGAAAAATATTATGCATACATAAAAGAAGTCTATCCTTTTTATGATTACGGTTTGTGGGCAGTTGTTCATAAAGAAACCGGCAAGCTTATTGGAGAGTTTGGCTTACAAAGCAATGTCATTGATAATCAAGAAGAAATAGAATTAGGTTATTTACTTCATCCTTCCTTTCAAGGGAAAGGACTTGCCACAGAAGCAATTCGCTCCATTTTTCGTTATGCAAAAGCAAAACTTGGGTTTCAAAGAATTGTAGCAATTATTCATCCCAACAATACCCCTTCTCTTCAAACTGCTCTTCGATGTGGTATGCACTTGGAAAGAAAAAATTTTTTTCATGGTAAAGATGCTTGTCTTTATGCAATAGATTTAAAAACTGATACCTTTTTTCCTAAACAGATTAAAGCAAACCAAATTGGAAAAAAAGTTTATAACCTTTACCAAGCAAAGACAGATACCAGTGTTTATGGAAAACGCTATAAACAAACAAAATAAAAATAAGGGTGCCAAAAGAAATAAAATATAATGTTCTTTTGACACCCTCCCTTATTCTTTTTATAACTTTACTTTTTTCTATCCTTCATACCACAGTAACTAAAGGAATTACGTAAGTATATAGAATTCAAGTTAAAGTTTGAAACCTATTAAATAAAGATTTTCTTATTTGCACAAGCTAATGAGAAAATACTCAGATTAAGGTGCAGATAGTATATACGTAAAAGATTCGTTAAGTTCTCTAACGAGTAACATCATCAACCGCATCTTTTGCACCATCCACAGCATCATCTATACCTTTGGCTGCACCAT
>JAFQAU010000292.1 GCA_017399885.1 Lachnospiraceae bacterium | reverse complement strand
TAGCAGATATTTTATCAATAGAGCAGGAGACCTATGATAGAATAGAAGAACGATATAAGAGTTAAGCTAGGTCTGTACAATTACTGCACTGACCGTAAGAATGAGTATAACAGGAATAGAATTTGAGAAATGGAGAAAGAAATGAATATAATTATTGCATTATTAGTATTTACAGTAATCATTGTATTACATGAGCTAGGTCATTTTTTGCTGGCTAAAAAAAATGGAGTTGGAGTAACAGAATTTTCAATTGGAATGGGACAAAGAATTATTACTGTGGTAAAGACTGAAAAAGGGTTTACATGTAAATTTTTTCCAACAATGAAATATTGTGATAGTAGAGAAGATTGGAGTGGAAAAACAAAATATTCATGGAAACTTTTTCCTATCGGTGGTTCTTGTATGATGGTAGGAGAAGATGAAGTAAATGATGCACCGGACTCTTTCCAGAAAAAAGGTGTTTGGGCTAGAATATCAATTATTGCTGCAGGTCCAATTTTTAATTTTATATCAGCATTTATTTTTGCCATTATTTTAGTTGCAAATACAGGTTATAATACAAATGAAGTTACTTATGTTAAGCCAGGAACACCTGCAGCTGAGGCTGGAATTAAAGAGGGAGACAAAATTAAAGAAATCAATGGTAAAAATATAGTAATTGGAGCGGATTATAATATCTATTTTGCTCTAAATGAAGTAGGGGACGAGCCATTAACGGTGAAATATACAACTAGTGAAGGAGAAGAGAAAAAAGCAAGTATAAGTCCTAATTATAATTATTATAGGTTAGGATATAGCTATAGTGCAAAGACCAATGAGGAACCAATGGAAATCACATCGATAGAAGAAGGTAGCCCAATGGAAGAGGCTGGTTTTAAGGTTGGGGATGTTATCTTGGCAATGAATGGTGTTTCCCTAAAAAATACATCAGATATGGAAAATTATTTATTAGAGAATCCTCTTACAGAAAACCCGGTTTCTATTACTTATGAAAGAGATGGTGTAGAGGAAACAACGGAAGTAACACCATATTATGCAACTATAAAATCTCTTCAAATTTCTATGGGAAAATGGGAAAAGGGAAATGTATTTCAAACAGTTCGTTATAGTGCCAGTGAAATTCGTTATTATATAGAGGCAACAGTAAAAAGTCTTGGTATGTTAATAAAAGGAAATGTGAAAAAAGACGATATTTCAGGTGCAGTAGGAATTGTGGATATGATTGGAGATACTGTAGATGCAAGTCCTAGCATGTCTGCTGTTCTTCTAAACTTGCTTAGTATTGCCATTTTGCTAAGTGCCAATTTGGGTGTGATGAATTTGTTACCATTCCCAGCATTGGACGGTGGAAGACTGGTATTCTTATTTATAGAAGTAGTGAGAGGAAAGCCAATAGACCAGGAGAAAGAAGGAATTGTTCATTTAATAGGAATTGTACTATTAATGTTGCTCATGGTATTTGTAACATATAATGATATTGCAAGAATTATTGGTGGTTGATTTTATATAGGATAAAAGATTGTAGCTTGTATATTTTCATAACATGTGAGCAACAATCAAAAATGAGAGACGAAATTTTGGATGGATTTTGTCTCTTTTTTTCATAATAGGGTTATGTTAAAATAATAGTAAATACTTAGGATAATAAGCATTTATTATGTGTTTAGGAGGGGAAGGTTTATGGAAGATAAAAGAAATTTGACAAAAGAAGTAAAAATTGGAAATCAACTGATAGGAGGAAATCATCCTATTTTAATTCAGTCTATGACCAATACAAAAACAGAAGATGTGGAAGCAACTGTATCACAAATTAAAAGATTGGAAGAGGCAGGATGTGAGATTATTCGTTGTGCGATACCTACAATGGAAGCTGCAAAAGCACTTGGAGAAATAAAAAAAAGAATTTCCATTCCATTGGTGGCAGATATACATTTTGATTATCGTTTGGCAATTGCAGCTATTGAGAATGGAGCCGATAAAATTCGCATCAATCCTGGAAATATTGGAGAAAATAGTAGGATAAAGGCAGTTGTTGATAAAGCAAAGGAATTTCAAATTCCCATTCGTGTAGGTGTAAATAGTGGATCCCTTGAGAAAGATTTGGTAGAGAAATACCATGGAGTGACAGCAGAGGGAATTGTTGAAAGTGCCATAAATAAAGTGCGTTTAATTGAAGAAATGGGATATGACAATTTAGTTGTCAGCATAAAGTCCTCTGATGTTATGATGTGTATAAAATCCCATGAGCTTATTTCTGATAAAATTTCCTATCCATTACATGTTGGAATTACAGAGGCAGGAACCGTATATCGTGGAAATATTAAATCTGCTGTGGGTCTTGGAGCGATTTTGTATCAGGGAATCGGAAATACCATTCGGGTATCCTTATCAGGGGATCCAATAGAGGAGATAAAAACAGCAAAATTAGTGTTGAAGACCTTGGGCTTAAGAAAAGGTGGTATAGAAGTAGTATCTTGTCCAACATGCGGAAGGACACAGATTGATTTAATTGGATTGGCAAATAAAGTGGAGGATTTGGTAGCTAACATTCCACTGGACATTAAGGTGGCTGTTATGGGCTGTGTTGTAAATGGACCCGGTGAGGCAAAAGAAGCTGATATAGGAATTGCTGGTGGAAAGGGAGAGGGACTTTTAATAAAAAAAGGGGAAATTATCAGAAAAGTTCCTGAAGATAAACTATTGGATACATTAAGAGAA
Organism: Lachnospiraceae bacterium; assembly: GCA_017399885.1. Taxonomy (GTDB): domain Bacteria; phylum Bacillota; class Clostridia; order Lachnospirales; family Lachnospiraceae; genus CAG-411. The sequence continues at coordinate 9,524 of JAFQAU010000292.1, read as the reverse complement.
GAATTAGAAAATTGGAATAAACAATAAAATAGACGTAGGCATAAGGAGGAAAAGTAATGCTGTTCTTTGAAGCATTTGACAGCTTGGATGTAAGTCAGGACTTAAAAGATTTATATTCTCAGGTAGAAGTAGAGCGAATGGTTGCAAAAAAAGGAGAAAGAAAGATAACAATACACATAACAAGCAGTCGTTTGCTTACGTATTTCCACATTACTAAAATGATTTACCAACTAAAAAAACAAGTATTTGCCGGCTTTATGGATGAAGTAGTATTTCAGGAAAGATACCAATTATCAGAGCAATATACGCCAGAGAAATTAATGCCAATTTATTTTGAAAGCTTTTTGGAAGAATTAAAAGAGAAGAGTATTATAGATTTTGAGATAATAAAAACTTCAAAATATAGCTTTAAAGAAAATAATTTAATTTTTGAAGTGGAAAAAAATTTCATGTCAATCATGCGTGGACCTGGCCTGAAAGCCTATTTTGAAAATGTATTTGAAGAACGTTTTGGCTTACCCATACAAGTACAATATGAATATCATGACGCACCTAAGAATCAGGAAGAGGAAATAATGGTGGTATCTCGTCCAAAGTCTATGGTAGAAAAAACAGAACAATCTGTAGAAAAGGAAAACAAGGAAACAGAAAAAAAATTGGCCAAGTCCTATAAGAAAGAATTTACTAAATTTGACAGAAGCAAGAGTAATTATAATAAAGCAGCAAATGATGTAGATATGATTTATGGTCGTGCTTTTGAGGGGGATAGTATTTCAATTTGTGAAATCGTAGATGAGATTGGAGAAGTAGTTATTGTAGGAAAGATTCTTAATAAAGAAGAGAGAGAAATACGTAATGAAAAAACAATCCTAATTTTTAATATTACAGATTTTACAGATACGATTTCTGTAAAAATTTTCCTGAGAAATGAACAGGTAAAAGAAGTTTCAGGTGCCTTATCAAAGGGAAATTTTATAAAGCTAAAAGGAATGGCGGTATTTGATCGTTACGACAAGGAGATAACCATAGGATCTGTGGTTGGTATAAAAGGAATTTCTGACTTTACCAAGACAAGGGAAGATAAGCATCCGGAAAAAAGAGTGGAGTTGCATGCGCATACATTAATGAGTGATATGGATGCGGTGGTTGATGTAAAAACCTTAATAAAAAGAGCAAAATCGTGGGGACATAAAGCCATTGCAATTACCGACCACGGAGTGGTACAAGCTTTCACGGAAGCTTCTCATACCTTAAGTAAAGACGATGATTTTAAGATTATCTATGGAATGGAAGGGTATTTAGTAGATGATGTAAAGGATATTGTAGTAAATGAAAAGGGACAATCTTTAGATGCACCATGTGTAGTATTTGATATAGAAACAACAGGATTTGGCCCAGTAAAAGATCAGATTATTGAAATTGGTGCAGTAAAGGTTGTTGCTGGAAAGATTACAGATACATATAGCACGTTTGTAAATCCGGATGTACCAATTCCATTTAAAATAGAGCAGCTAACCGGCATAAATGACCAGATGGTATTGGATGCTCCTATGATTGACGTTATCTTACCGGAATTTTTAGAATTTTGTAAAGGATGTGTGCTAGTTGCCCACAATGCTTCCTTTGATGTGGGATTTATACGAGCAAAAGCGAGAATGCATCAATTAGAAGCGGATTTTACAGTAATAGATACTGTAGGTCTTGCCAGAATGTTATTGCCGGGGCTTAATAAATTTAAATTAAATATTGTGGCAAAAGAATTAAATATTTCATTAGAGAACCATCATAGGGCAGTAGATGATGCGGGAGCAACAGCGCATATATTTGTTCGCTTTATTGAAATGCTTAAGGAAAAAGGAATATATTATCTTAGTGAGATTAATGAACAGGGAAGACTTTCGGCAGAGGTAATAAAGAAATTACCTACATATCATGTAATTTTATTAGCGAAAAATGATCTGGGAAGAATAAATTTATATCGACTGGTATCCCAATCGCATATAGAATACTATAATCGTAGACCAAGGATTCCAAAAAGTCTATTAGAAGAAAATAGGGAGGGATTACTAATAGGATCCGCTTGTGAGGCAGGGGAATTATATTCAGCGATTATTCGGAATGAGTCCCAGGAAGAGATTACAAGGCTGGTAGAATTTTATGATTATTTGGAAATTCAACCATTAGGAAACAACGAGTTTATGAAACGATCAGATAAATTTGAGATAGAAACAGATGAAGATCTAATGGAAATCAATCGAAAAATTGTTTCATTAGCTGATGAGTTTCAAAAACCGGTTGTAGCTACATGTGACGTGCATTTTTTAGATCCAGAAGATGAAATTTACAGAAGAATTATAATGGCGGGAAAGGGATTTGCAGACGCAGATTTTCAACCTCCTCTATAATAAGAACAACAGAAGAAATGTTGGAAGAATTCAAATATTTAGGACGGGAGAAGGCAAGAGAGGTGGTAATTACAAATACCAACAAAATTGCAGATATGATAGAGAGGATATCTCCGGTACGTCCAGATAAATGTCCACCTATTATTGAAAATTCCGACAAAGATTTACGCCAAATTTGTTATGATAAAGCACATTCCATGTATGGTCCTGATTTGCCGGAACCTGTATCTAGTAGATTAGAGAGAGAATTAAATTCTATCATAGGAAATGGATTTGCAGTAATGTATATTATTGCACAAAAGTTAGTTTGGAAATCCAATGAAGATGGCTATTTGGTTGGGTCTAGAGGTTCCGTAGGATCCTCCTTTGTTGCTACAATGTCAGGAATTACAGAGGTAAATCCTTTGGCAGCACATTATTATTGTGATAAATGTTTTTATTCTGACTTTGATTCTGAATTAGTAAAATCTTATGCGGGCAAATCAGGATGTGATATGCCAGATAAATTGTGTCCAAATTGTGGGGAAATGTTAAAAAAAGATGGACATGAGATTCCATTTGAAACATTTCTTGGTTTCTATGGAGATAAAGAGCCGGATATCGATTTGAATTTTTCAGGAGAATATCAGAATCATGCCCATGATTATACAGAGGTTATCTTTGGTGCAGGACAGACTTTCCGCGCAGGAACCATAGGTACGTTAGCTGAAAAAACAGCATTTGGTTATGTGTATAAATATTTTGAAGAAAAAGAAATTCACAAACGTAGAGCGGAAATGGAGAGAATTTCTCAAGGCTGTGTTGGGGTTAGACGTACAACGGGACAACATCCGGGAGGAATTGTAGTATTGCCTATAGGAGAGGAGATATACTCCTTTACTCCGGTGCAAAGGCCTGCCAATGATATGACAACCCAGACGATTACCACACATTTTGATTATCATTCTATTGACCATAACCTGTTAAAGCTAGACATATTAGGACACGACGATCCTACTATGATTAGGATGTTAGAGGACTTAACAGGGATTGATGCCAAGACCATCCGATTTGATGATGAAAAGGTGCTATCATTATTTAAAGATTTGAGTGCTTTAAAAATCAGCAAAGAGGATTTAGATGGATGCGATTTGGGGTCTCTTGGGGTGCCAGAGTTTGGAACAGATTTTGTAATGCAAATGCTACGTGATACGAAACCAAAAACATTTTCAGATTTGGTGCGTATATCAGGACTGTCTCATGGTACGGACGTTTGGTTAAATAATGCCCAATATTTTATTGCACAGGGAAATTGTGAGTTATCCACTGCTATTTGTACCAGAGATGATATAATGACTTTCTTAATTCACGCTGGAGTTGAAAAAGGACTTGCTTTTAAAATTATGGAAAGTGTCCGTAAAGGAAAGGGACTGCAAGAAAACATGGAGGTGGCTATGAGGGAAGCAGGAGTACCTGAGTGGTATATGGAATCCTGCAAACGTATAAAATACATGTTCCCAAAAGCACATGCCGCAGCGTATGTAATGATGGCATTTCGTATTGCCTACTTTAAAGTATATTATCCATTGGCATATTATGCTGCATTTTTCAGTATTCGTGCATCTTCCTTTAACTATGAACTAATGTGTTTGGGAAGGGAAAGATTAGAATATCACATTGCTGATTACAAAAAAAGAAGCAATGAACTTACTGCAAAAGAACAGGATACCTTAAAAGATATGAAACTAGTTCTTGAAATGTATGCTAGAGGCTATGATTTTATGCCTATAGATATTTATTCAGCAAAAGCAAGATATTTTCAAATTATAGATGGCAAACTTATGCCATCACTTAGTACTATTGATGGTTTGGGAGACAAGGCGGCAGATGGTGTGGTGGAAGCTGCAAAGAATGGTAAATTTTTATCAAGAGAAGATTTTAAACAACGATGTAAGGTAAGTTCTACAGTGGCTGATTTAATGGCAGAGCTAGGTTTATTAGGAGATTTGCCAATTTCAAATCAAATGTCGTTAATGGATTTTCTATAAGGTTGATGTTGACTTATACAGTAACAGTTAAGCTTTGTCTGACCTGTTACTAGAGAATTTCCAAGGAGAGAGCGCCCAGAAGGTAGCATGATGCCAGAATGTGGCAGAGGGAATAAATCACATATTGTAATAAGGCTGTGGCATTAAGGAGAAATAATAGAATATGTAGTATTTGTGCATGGAAAAGCATACCATATACTCTATTAATTGTCTTAGTGCCACAGCTCTGTTATTGCATATTATCCCTAACGTTATAGTAAAATATGGAAGTAAGTTTTAAATCTATGAAAGCATATTATGGGTTGGGATAATTCAGACGCGTTTCATCAATTTGCAAAAGAACCTCATCTAAATATTTTTTTGCTAAATAATTCGCCATAGGAAGATTCATATCCAAATAATTGCCACAATTATACGCGGCAGCACCGGGAACATCTCCTTGGAACTCACTAATAAAAGTAAAAAGTTCTATAATTAAAGGAACAATGTCTTTGGAGGAATAATCGCCTGCTAGTAATAAATAAAATCCTGTACGACATCCCATAGGTCCAAAGTAGATAATCTTCTTTCCGTATTTTGAATGGTTCCTAAGAAAGGTTGCTGCAAGATGTTCAATGCTGTGCATTTCTGCAGTATTCATTACTGGTTCAAAATTAGGTCTTGTCATACGTAAATCAAAGGTAGTAATGGTTTCTTTCCCTACGGTATCTTTTCTTGAAACATAAATACCCGGAAGTAATTCTAAATGATTGACAGTAAAACTTTCAATTTGTTTCATAATCTATCGTCCTTTCCAAAAATGATTTCAATTGGATAATCAATTGTTTCAGTTCATCAAAACCCTCCATCATTACATGTAAGCTTTGTAATTTAAATTCTCCAATTCTATTCTTGTTGTACTTTTCCTTAGGAGCACCGCAGTAAATGGAACTGTGCACCGACGGAATAGCAACTCATCAATCATTATAACACGATATTTTACTTTTGACTATAACAATGGAATGTGTTAAACTTTTAAATATGTGCATATGTTACAGTTTATATGTATTACCATTCCTATATTGGATTGTTTGATAATGAAATGTATCTAGTAGTTTAGCCATTAGCTGAATTGTTATAATTATAGTTTTTTGTTATGGAATTTGTATGTATATACAAAGACAGATATAGAAGAGAAGTCAGGAGGAAAAGAAAATGTTAGGTGAAAAGAAAATTTTATATAGTGGAATGCAGGCAACGGGAAATTTAACATTGGGAAATTACTTGGGTGCCATGAAAAATTGGGTAAGCTTAAATGAAGAGTACGAATGTTTCTATGGTGTTATGGATCTGCATTCATTAACTGTGAGACAGACACCTGCAGAGTTTCGTAAAAGAGCCCGCTCTCTATATACTTTATATGTAGCTGCAGGATTAGATCCTGAAAAAAATTGTATTTATTTTCAATCCCATGTACCTGCCCATGCAGAACTTGCATGGTTATTAAATTGCTTTACTTATATGGGTGAGTTAAACCGTATGACGCAGTTTAAAGATAAGTCTGCAAAGCATGCAGATAACATAAATGCAGGTTTATTTACATACCCGGTGTTAATGGCAGCAGATATTTTATTATATCAGGCAGATGTTGTACCTGTTGGAGTGGATCAGATGCAGCATTTAGAAATAACCAGAGATATTGCAGAACGTTTTAATCATATCTATGGAGACGTATTTACAATCCCAGAGGCATATGTGGGGAAAGTAGGAGCCAAGGTTATGAGTTTACAGGAGCCAACCAAGAAAATGTCTAAATCAGATGAAAATACAAATGCAAGCATTTATTTGTTAGATGATGCAGATACTATTATTCGTAAATTTAAGCGTGCAGTAACCGACTCTGGAAATGAGATTCTATATGCGCAAGACAAACCGGGAATCTGTAATTTAATGGATATATATACAGCAACAACAGGAAAATCAAAAGAGGAAATCGAAAAAGAATTTGATGGAAAAGGATATGGGGAATTTAAGCTTGCAGTAGGAGAAGCTGTAGTTTCTGTGTTAAAACCTATACAGGATAGAATGAAGGAGTTAGAGCAGGAAAAAAGTTATATTGACAGTATGATCAAGGCAAATGATGAAAAAGCACAATATTTTGCCAATAAGACATTAAGAAAGGTGCAAAAGAAATTAGGATTAACCGAGAGAATACGATAGTTTGATAAATTATAGTAAGAAAAGGATATGGCAAACCTAAAATAGGTTAAAACCATATCCTTTGTTTGTTTTATTATCCTACCAATTATAGGTATTGGTCCATTATCTATAAAATTCAGTGAATTTATCCATTCTAGTACACATATTGGCAAAAAGCATGTCAACCAAGGTAAGAGAAACCATGGATTCTACTACTACCACAGCCCTTGGTACAATGATAGGGTCGTGTCTTCCTTTTATATTAATATCAATATTTTCACCCATTACATTAAAAGTCTGTTGTGTTTTAGAAATAGATGGTGTAGGTTTAAAAGCCGCACGTAGGATAATTTCCGAACCATCACTTAATCCACCCAGGATTCCACCGGAATGATTACTCTTTTTTAATACCTGTGAATTTTGTAAATAAAAGGCATCATTATTATTGGATCCAAGCATAGAGGCAGCTTGAAAACCTGCACCAATTTCTACACCTTTAACAGCACCTATAGACATGATTCCCTTTGCAAGATTGGCATCTAATTTCTCAAAAACAGTTTCTCCAATTCCTACAGGCATTCCACTTACGATACATTCCACAATACCACCTGCTGAGTCTTGGTTTTGCATTGTATTATTAAGGAAATCCTCTGCCTGTGCGGAAGCCTCTAAATCCGGCATATAAAGGGGACTAAGCGATACATTTTCTTTCGCACACTTTCTGTAGTCAATAGAAACAGGTCCGATGGATTTGGTATAAGCATTTACTTCAATTCCAATTGTTTTTAGAATAAGGGAAGCAATCGCTCCACCTGCAACTCTGGCAATGGTTTCTCTTCCGGAAGAACGTCCGCCCCCTCTGTAGTCGCGGAATCCATATTTCTTGTCAAAAGTATAGTCTGCATGTCCAGGACGAAAATAACTGGCAATGTCACTATAGTCCTTGGAACGTTGGGATTTATTATAAACAATCATAGAAATAGGGGTACCTGTTGTTCTGCCTTCAAAGGTACCAGATAGTATTTCTACAGTATCACTCTCTTTTCTTGGAGTAGAATATTTGGTTTCTCCTGGTTTTCTTCGATCTAAATAGGGTTGAATCATCTCTTCGGATAAATATAATCCTGCTGGACATCCATCTACCACAACACCAATTCCTTTACCGTGAGATTCCCCCCAAGTAGAAATTCGAAAAATATTTCCATAAATAGAACCTGACATATTCTATACACAACCTTTCTCTTTGTTGATTCGAAGATAACAGATCAGCCAGGGAGGTTGACCTGTTACATTCAAATACAATTATATCTAAAATGTTAAATGGTTTCAAGTATAACAGTTTGTCATACTTATCCGCAAAAAGTGCATATATATGGCTGGGAGAATACTTTTAAGTTAAGACTTCAAATGTATTATGAACCGTAAAAAAGAAATTTCATAAAATAAAGTATTAAAACTGTGGCAAAGGATGGAAAGGTAGGTGGGTATATGACACCGAAAGGGTATTTAATAATAGACGAAAATACTATTTATGAAGTGGATATGGAATGTGCAAAATGTAGAGAAGAAGAAAATAGAAATGAGTCCAAGGATTATAGGCATATGAGAAATATCAAAGAAGAAACATTAAAAAAAGAAAATAAGTAATAACCATTCAAGGGCTGTGCAGCACTGTACAGTCCGTATGGGAATTTGGAAACCTGTAACCGTTCAGGTAGGTTTGCTACACCTTGTATTTAACAGAATGGTAAAGGTGAGGTGTCAAAATTAATATTTGACACCCCACCTAATGTGGAAATCATAAAATATTTAATTCTTTAATAAGCTATCATGCTTAGAAGAATGAACCGCCGCCTCCACATGAGCAAAGGATAAGTAAGATAATAATGATACAGCTACAATCGCTTCCGGTACCACAACCACCACCTAAAATACCATTTCCACCACCGCAGCATGATAATAAAAGTAAGATGATAATAATCCAACTACATCCATTATCTGTTGCACATCCGCATCCTGTGTTACAATTTGTTGCTGCTAAATCACTCATATTTGAGCCTCCAAAGAATTTATACAATTGTATTGTATGTAATACTGCTTGTCAGCTTTCCTAATTTTAAAAAAAAATTTAAAAATGAGAATGATTTTTCATTGCATGGGTAAGTTTGTGAGAATTGTAGTGAGATAGTCCATTTGATTAGAATAATTGGACGGAAGCATAAAGAAATTAATTTTCGGAAAAGTATACAATTGTTTTGTGAATTTTCTGTCAAAAGTATAAATTGACAGAAAATTTGTAGAGAGGTATACTAATAATAACAAAATAAGTTGGCCGAAGTAGTACAGTTATTGGAAAACATGAATAATTCGTTATCGGATATCCCATGCGAATATTTCATGTTTTTTGTGTAATTTTTCAGAAGGTGTGAACTTGTAGATACAGCATCAAAGAAACAGTCTACATATTTCATATTTGTAATTGTGCATATTTGGGCATTTTATGAATGGGAATAGCTGGACAGTTGCTATTGACACATAAAAAAGAAGGGATGGTGCATTGCAATGAAAAGTTTTGAGTATGTAATAAAGGACGAATTGGGCATTCATGCAAGACCAGCAGGAATGCTAGTGAAAGAGGCGAAAAAGTACAGTAGTCAGGTTTGCATTAATAACGGTACTAAAAAAACAGATGCGACCAAGCTTATGGCAGTAATGGGCATGGCAGTAAAATGTGGAGACGCTGTTACGGTTACTGTGGAAGGTGAAGATGAAGAGCTAGCACTAGAAGGGATAAGGAACTTTTTTGAGACGAACCTTTAAGTCATAGGAAGAGGGATGCTTATGAAGAGTGTAAAAGCAAAGTCGGTATATAAAGGAATTGCGTTTGGTAAAATACACGTTTTGCGAAAGCATG
>JAFQAU010000033.1 GCA_017399885.1 Lachnospiraceae bacterium | reverse complement strand
TTGAAACCTATGCCAGTTTAAGAATAAGAGGAGCCATACTTGATCAAATCAGAAAAATGGATTGGATTCCAAGAACTTTAAGGCAAAAACAAAAGAAGATTGAGTTAGCATATCAGAAATTAGAATTAGAACAAGGACGAGCTGGAACAGATGAAGAGGTTGCCCAATTAATTGGGATTTCAGTTGATGAGTTTCTTACTTGGCAGAATCAGACAAAGATAACCAACTTAGTTTCCTTAGATGAATTTTTGGAACAAGGGTCAGAGGTGAAAATGGACGTTGGTTCGAGTTCGCAGTTTGAACAGCCGGAAAAGGTTATGGAAAAAGAAGAGATGAAAAAGGCACTAGTAGAAACCTTACAACATTTAACCGAGAATGAGAAAAAAGTTATAACATTATATTATTACGAGGAATTAACACTGAAAGAAATTAGTCATATTTTGGAGGTTTCTGAGTCAAGGGTATCTCAGCTTCACACAAAAGCATTACAAAAAATGAAACAAAAGCTTGGAACTGAATTTGAAGTGATTTGGTAAAAATATCAAATTAAAAAGTTTCTAAAAAGGGGAGGCGATAAGCATGAAATATAAAAATGGTTTTTTCCAATTAATACACAAAGAAAATGGAACATATATGAGGTTATTTCCACCGGCAAAAGGGGGAAATAAGATTGTATTTGATGATGTAAATGAGTACATCCATAGAATAAAAATTGAAGAGTATGATATAAAGGGCTTACATCGCACCATAGAGGCTTTAAAAGATGAAGTTGTGGATTTTAAGATTGTAAACGATACTGTTTATTCGGAACATGAATATATGAAAATTGAAGTTAATAAGGATAAAACAGAGGCAAAAATATGTTTTTATCCACCCTCTAATACGGGAAGATTAATGACAAGGGAAGAAATTTTAAATGATTTAGAACATAAGGGGATTCGTCATGGAATCATTGAAAGAAATATAGATTTATATCTGAAAGCAAGACAATTTTGTACTGAATTTGTAGTGGCAAGGGCAACTTTGCCTATTCAGGGTAAAAATGCTGTGATAACATACCATTTTTCCACTCAGATATCATCAAAACCAACGATAAAGGAAGATGGTTCAGTTGATTTTCATCGAATTGATAATATTAATCGTATAGAAGCTGGGGATTTGTTAGCCACCTTAGAGCCGGCAGAAATGGGGAAACCTGGTATAGATGTAACAGGAGCTCCAATTAAGCAGGCCAAAGTTTCTGTTAAAACATTAAAACATGGGCTTAATATACGGTTATCAGAAGATGGAACAAAAATGTATAGTCAAGTAGCAGGGCATGTATCTTTAACAGAAGATAAAGTTTTTGTATCAAATACTTATGAGGTTCCAGCGGATGTTAGTACGTCCACTGGAGATATTGAGTATGATGGAAATGTTTACGTAAAAGGCAATGTAATAACAGGTTTTAAGGTTGAGGCAAAAGGTGACATAATTGTAGATGGTGTTGTAGAAGGGGCAACCTTGATTGCTGGTGGGCAAATTGTTTTGCGACGAGGTATACAAGGAATGAATAGAGGAATCTTACATGCAGATGGAGATATAGTTACGAAGTTCATAGAAAATTCAGAAGTATATGCGGGAGGAAGCATAAGTACAGATGCGATTATGCATAGCAATGTTGTTGCAAAAGGGGAAGTTGTTTCTACAGGAAAACGTGGATTGATCATTGGTGGAACAGTGAAATCAGAAGAAAATATTTCTATGAAGGTGGCAGGTTCCACAATGGGAACAAAGACAATTTTAGAAATAGGTATGGATCCGGCTTTACTGAGTGAATATAAAGAACTAGATAAACAAATGGTTGATATGAGTGAAGAAATAGAAAAACATGACAAAGTTGTTGGAATATATGCAAGCAAAGTAAAAAAAGGTGAAAAAATACCAGAGGATAAGATGAAACAATATCTTGTTGCTAAAAAAAGTATAGAGTTATTAAAGGAAAATATAGAAAATGCAGAGAAGAGATCTGCTGAATTAAGGGAAGAGATGGAGAAACATAGCCATGGTAGAATTAAAGTATCAGATATTGCTTACCCTGGAGTAAAAGTTTCGATTACGAATACGAATTATACGGTAAAGGGAGAAATGCATAGAACACAGTTTATTAAGGATAGAGCATTGGTGAAGGCTGTTTTATTGTAAATTATTATTTCATTTTGTAAAAACTATGAAAAGTAACTTTATGGACTGATGATGAGTAAAATATGTTATATAAATACGTGGGCAATCAGCAGAGTGATTGCCCCTATCTGAGTTGTTACCAATCATCAAAATAAGTGCCCTGTATGAATTGTGTTACTGTTTACAGACTCTCTGTGTTCAGTAACTGAATTGTTACTAAAAAAATTAAATTTTTGATTGCATTGCTGGATATAAAAGTGTAGTATATGGAAAGGTGGTAATAATATGCCAATTCGTCCGATTGATATGATAAGTGTTGCACCACGTTCGCAGGAGGCATCTCATCAACAAATAAATGATCAACAAAGGATGACAAGTGCACAAGAAAATGTGGTACAGCAATTTGGGAAACATGTAAGGAATAGCGCAGAGGTTGTGGTGCAAACATCTAAAGGGGAACAAAAAGAATATCGTTATGATGCAAAAGAAAAGGGTAATGGAAAGTATAGTGGAGAAAGTAAGAAGAAGAAAAAGAGAGTGGACGATAAAGATACAAACAAACCAGAGGAAATTAAGTTAAGTAACTTTGATATCAAAATATGAAGGAGTGCAAAATAAGTGGAAAGTATTATTTTATTTCTAATTGGATTGGTTATTATTTTTATTAGTTACATTATTTCAGAAAAGGTAACAGATCAAAACAAAGAGAGTGGAGATTTTCAGGAAGTACAAGCTGGGTTAGTTGATAGCTTGCTTAAAGAAAATGATGAAATATTAAAAGAAAAAATAGAAAATATTATCCAAGAGAAAGCCGAAGAAGAAGTTGATAAGGTTGAGGAAAAACTTGCTCATTTATCAAATGAGAAAATTATGGCAGTTACAGAATTTTCTGATCAAATTTTAGAGAAGATTGACCATAATCACAATGAGGTTGTTTTCTTGTATGATATGTTGAATGAAAAAGAAAATGAAATGAAGGAATTTGTTCAAGAGATTGATAAATCCAAAGTTGTTCTTGAAGAGTTAGCCAATAAAGAATTAGAAAAACAAAAGATGATTCAACATAAACGGATTCAGAAAGAATTGCAACAGCAGATAAAGAAACAACGGGAGCTAGAGAGACAGAAGGACGAATTAATGATGTCTGGTGTTTTGAAAAGTGAAATAGAACAGTCATCAAAAGAAATAGAAAATGTTCCAAAAGTAACTATGGTCAATATGGATGAAATGTCTAATACTATCATTAAAGAAGAAAGTGTAGAAACATCTATAGAAGAGATTCCAAGAGAAGAAATAGTTCCAGCTAAGGAAGAAAAAGTAGAAAACACACATTCCCAAGAAATAGATAATGGTAATGCCGTGATTTTGGAATTATATGAACAGGGAAAGACGATTATGGAAATAGCTAAGATACTAGGTAAAGGACAAGGAGAAGTAAAGTTAGTAATTGATTTATTTCAAGGAGCTAGAAAATAAATGAAGAAGAAGTATTTTTTAAGAGGATTAGGAGCAGGTATTGCGTTGACAGCATTTGTTATGATGTCAACTGATACAAAACAAGAAACATTGTCAGATGAAGAAATCAAAAGTCGGGCATATAAGTTGGGATTGGTTGAAAAAGAAGATGCGCTGGATCAAGTGTTGAAACAGAATAAGAATCCCCAAGCAACAGCAGAACAATCGATAGA
>JAFQAU010000291.1 GCA_017399885.1 Lachnospiraceae bacterium | reverse complement strand
TTTACCAATTATTATTCTCACAGTGGTAGTACAGAAGAAGAACGTATCAGTCAATTTTTTCATATACTTGGTTCCGTAGAACAACAAAGGGGTTGTGTATGCTTGGAAAACAAGCTTTTTGAAATAACACAGTACAGCTGTTGCTGTAATGCTACTAAGGGAATCTATTATTATAAAACCTATGATAATAGTCAAATATCTGCTGTGTATTTGCACAAAACAGATTTAGATTCCCATATTTTAAGCTCTTATCCACTTGATAAACATCTAACTATCCATGCAATAAATTAGCTGGGGAGATTTAGTAAAAATCCCCCCAGCCAAAAGAAAAAATTATTTTTTATACACGATTATAGTTAATTAAACATCCTTTAAGGATAATTTCTCTTTCATCATCTGTAAGTTCGCCCATTTTTAGAGTAAACTCCTGCAATCCATCTTTTACGATATATGCTTTAATTTCTGAAGATTTATCCTGAATTGCTTTTGCAATTTCAGGAACAAAGATATAATCTCCATTTGCAAATGGAAGCTTCTCATCTTCAAAAATAAATGGTAACATTCCCCAGTTAATCAAATTAGAACGATAACGTTTGGTTGCATACTCTTTTGCAATATTTGCCCAACCGCCAAGAACCTTTTGACAAGATGCAGCCTGTTCTCTCGCTGAACCATCACCAGGTTTTACAGCATAAATTGTACTTCCAATTCCTGTATTTGCGTTATCTACATCTGCATAGGTTCCTTTGATTGTTTTCATTACATTTTCTAATTCTGCTAATGCACTTACTGGACATTCTCCTGCTACTCTTGCTTTTTCAGCCACTTGTACTTCTTTCGCTCTACCAACGTATGCAGGGTCTTTTCTTGATAATGTAAACTCAGCAAGACCAATTGGGTTAGAACGATATGATGATGTTTCCCCTGATGGGATTAACTCATCTGTTGTTGTAACCGGATCATGAATTTCTGAAACCACTTTTAATAATAAATTATCTGTTAATGCGGACATTACCGGCCAATCCTTGATATTTGGTCCAAACTGTATTTCTACTGTTGGATCCGCTACACCCTTACTGTCAAATACACGATTTTCGTAAATTGTCTTATCAAAGAAATATTTCTGTCCTGTATATTCTACATCCATATCTGTAGCAGCTGTTAAGAAGCCTTTATTTGCAGCTGTTGCAGCAATAGAACGTGCATCCATTAATGCCACAGAAGAAATCTGTCCATTTTGTAACTTAGAACCTTCTCTATTCGGGAAGTTTCTTGTAGAATGACGGATACTAAATGCATTGTTTGCAGGTGTATCTCCAGCACCAAAGCATGGACCACAGAAAGCTGTTTTCATTACTGCACCAGCACCCATAAGCTTTGCTGCAGAACCATTTTTAACCAATTCCATATAAACAGGCATACTTGCAGGATATACACTTAATGTAAATGCATCTGCACCAATACTTGAACCATTTAAAATATCCGCTGCTGCGCAAATATTTTCAAATCCTCCTCCTGCACAGCCTGCAATAATTCCCTGTTCTACATATAATTTGCCATTCTTTACTTTATCAGTAAGTTTAAAATCTACCTGTCCATCTAAGCTTACCAATGCTTTCTTCTCACAGTCATGTAGGATATCCATTAAATTTGCATTTAATTCTTCAATTGTGTAAGTATTACTTGGATGGAATGGCATAGCAATCATAGGCTTAATTGTACTTAAATCTACATATATCATACCATCATAATAAGTAATATCAGCAGGATTTAATTCTTTATATTCTTCCACACGCCCATGAATTTCATAAAATTCTTTGATCTTTTCATCTGTTTTCCATATAGAAGATAAACATGTAGTTTCTGTAGTCATAACATCTACACCAATACGGAAATCCGCACTTAATTTTTCAACACCAGGCCCTACAAACTCCATTACCTTGTTATTAACGTATCCATTGGCAAATACTGCTCCAATAATAGCAAGTGCCACGTCTTGTGGACCTACTCCTTTCATTGGTTCTCCTGTCAAGTAAACACCAATTACACCAGGCATATTAATGTCGTAAGTCTGTGATAATAATTGTTTTACTAATTCTGGTCCACCTTCTCCCATGGCCATAGTACCTAATGCACCATAACGGGTATGACTATCTGAGCCCAGAATCATTTTCCCTCCACCGGCTAACATCTCACGGGCAAACTGGTGAATAACTGCCTGATGAGGTGGTACATATACACCGCCATATTTTTTTGCACAAGTCAAACCAAACATGTGATCATCTTCGTTTATAGTTCCACCTACAGCACAAAGACTATTGTGGCAGTTTGTTAATACATAAGGAATAGGAAACTTCTCTAATCCTGAAGCTCTTGCAGTCTGAATAATACCAACAAATGTAATATCATGAGATGTCAATTTGTCGAACTTAATTTTTAACTTTTCCATATTTCCGGAAGTATTATGTGATTCTAAAATACCATATGCCATGGTTCCTTTTGCCGCTTGCTTTTTGTCCGGTGTAAGACCTGTCTTGCTTTGCAAAAGAGCTGCTGCTTCTGCATTATCTTCTACAATTTCTGTTCCATTTAATAAATAAACACCATTATCATACAACTTTATCATGAGTTTCCTCCTATTCTTATGCTTTTTCAATGGGCTAGTCACACACATTGAAAAAAGTTTATCATTTAACATATACCGTTTCATTATAATAATAGAGCTATAAAAAAGCAATATTTTTACTTAAAATAAATTTGTAATAGTTCATACCCTACAATTCTTTGCATAAAGAATAATTTTCTAAATATTTCGTCTTTTTTCTTTTAAAAATACTATTTTCTTTATAATACTATAAATTTTCCCAATCTTTTTCTTTGTTTTTTTGTTGTATTTTGAAAAACACTTTGCTATAATAAACAAGGTTATTTGATTTTAATCAAATTTTAATCAAATATGGAGGTGTCTATGAAGCACATTATTTCTCCCCTTGACCTTTCCGTTCAAGATATTGATGATATTTTGAATCTTTCAGAAAATATTATTACATCTCCTGAAAAGTACGCAAAGGTCTGCCAAGGGAAAAAATTAGCTACGTTATTTTACGAGCCAAGTACTCGTACCAGATTAAGTTTTGAAGCTGCTATGATGAATTTAGGTGGTAATGTATTAGGTTTTTCATCCGCAGATTCAAGTTCTGCTGCAAAAGGAGAAAGCGTAGCAGATACAATTCGCGTTATATCCAGTTATGCAGATATTTGTGCTATGCGTCATCCAAAGGAAGGAGCGCCTTTAGTTGCAGCTCAGTATTCTTCTATTCCTGTAATTAATGCAGGTGACGGTGGACACAACCATCCAACACAAACTTTAACAGATTTATTAACTATCAAGAATTTAAAGGGACGTTTGGATAATTTAACTATTGGTTTATGTGGAGATTTAAAATTTGGACGTACTGTTCACTCTCTTATTCGGGCGATGATTCGCTATGAGAACGTAAAGTTTGTTATGATTTCTCCTGAGGAACTCCGTATACCGGATTATTTGAAACGTGAAGTTTTAGATCGTGAAAATATTCCATACGAGGAAGTAAATGTTTTAGAACCAGTTATGCCAAAACTTGATTTACTCTATATGACAAGAGTACAAAGAGAACGATTCTTTAACGAAGAAGATTATATTCGTTTAAAGGACAGTTTTATTCTGGATGCCAAGAAGATGAAGCACGCGAGAGAGGATATGCTTGTTCTTCATCCTCTACCAAGGGTAAACGAAATTTCTACCGAAATAGATGATGATCCACGAGCTGTTTATTTTAAACAAGCAGAATATGGTGTTTATGTTCGTATGGCTTTAATCATGAAGCTTCTTGAATTGGATGGTGATTGTTAATGTTAAATATTAGTGGATTAAGAGACGGTGTTGTAATCGATCATATACAACCCGGAGGAGCATTTGAGATTTATAATTACTTAAAATTAGATAAATTAGATTGTACTGTTGCTATTATAAAAAACGCAAAAAGCAACAAAACAGGTAAAAAGGACATGATAAAAATAGAAGGTCCTTTGTGTGTTGATTTGGATATTCTTGGAGCACTTTCTCCAAATCTTACAGTAAACATTATTCGCAATGGAGAAATTACTGAAAAGCGACATCTAGGTTTACCGGAACGTGTGACTAATATTTTAAGATGTAGAAACCCACGTTGCATTACTTCCATTGAACAGGAATTGACACACACATTTAAATTAGCCGACAAGAATACAGGAATTTACCGTTGTATCTATTGTGAACAAAGATACAGCAATCGTTCCTAAAATCTTTTTCATTCATTTTTTAACTTTCTTTGAAAAAGCGAGGTATTACCTCGCTTTTTCGCTTTTTACCCTATAAAAAATTTTAATTTACTGCCTCATACCCCTTTTTGATAAGTTCTTCCAGCTCAGCGCCCATACTATCATCTATTCTATATTCACGTATTAATTTTACCAGATTTGCTTCTATGTAATCTGCTGGTTCAAATTGCTTCATCCTATCTTCTACAAGCTCTTTTAATTGGTGCAAACTAGATTTGTTATCCATGTCTATTCCTAATTTTTTTTCCATAAGTCCTAATGCATACGCAAACTCATAATTGGATTGTAGCGCTCCCGTAAAATTTTCAAAATGTATCTTTATTTCAACTGCTTCACATACCAAATCTATAATCATCTTATCTTCTTTCCTTTCTCTTTTCACGTAACAGTTCAGCCATGATGGCTAAATCGTTACCTTCTCATTAAATCTAAAGCTCAAACACTGTACCTATTACCTTTAGTGTTTTTATTTTATAGCTAACTTATTAACTTTATTCTTTTTCACTACGCCTCAAACAATTCTCCATCAACAATTCGTACAATTCTTCCCGCTGCCTTTGCCACTTCCATGTCATGAGTAATCATTACAATAGTATGACCTATATCATTGAGTTTTTTAAATAGCTTAAGAACTTCTTTGCCACTACCGGTATCTAGAGCACCTGTTGGCTCATCTGCTAATAGAATCGTTGGTTCTCCCACTAAGGCTCTTGCTATGGCAACTCTTTGCTGTTGTCCACCAGAAAGCTCCGATGGCTTATGTTTTAAACGCTTATCCAGTCCTAATAAACGAATTGTATCCATAGATTCCTTTCTAGCTTCTTCCATAGACATTCCACGCATTAACAAAGGCATTATAATATTTTGCAATACCGTATAAGTGGGTATTAAATGATATTTTTGGAATACAAACCCAATTTCTTTATTTCTAATCTCTGTAAGTTCCTTGTCCCCCTGTCCTGCAATTGAAATACCATTTAAATAATACTCTCCATCATCAAAAACATCCATACAACCAATCATATTCATAAGTGTAGATTTTCCTGAACCAGAGGGACCCAATATTGCAAGGAATTCTCCTTCTAGAACATCCAGGCTTACATTTTTTAAAATATGTAAAATTTCTGCATCTTTTTGATACCTTTTATTTATCTTTTTCATTTCAATAATTTTCTTTTCCGTCATATATTTTACCATACTGTGTTAAACAAAGCGTGCAAGTCTACTGGACATCCCTGCCCCCTCACTTATAAGGAACTTGCTACAGTATCTTTTCCTTTCCACATTATTTTAACCTATCATCCAAATTCCAACAATTACATCCTTTCCATTTTCATCTTTTTCCAATAAAATCTTAATCATGTCCCCTGTGGCAAGTCTTGAAAAGGTAGTGGTCGTTCCTAATTGTGTTGTAACCGTAGTACCCACAGGAATAAGCATGGTTTCCTCCTCACCAGTCAAAGAATACATAGTCCTTTCCTCATTCCCATTTTCTTTTCCTTGATTTCTATTAGAAGTATTATTATTGGGTTCACTTTCATTTATTCCCTCTGAAAATTGACCATTTCTCATTCCGCCTTCCGGAAACTGACCATTCCTCCTTTCCCTTTCCGTACCTTCTGAAAATTGACCATTTCCCGCTCCACCTTCTGCCCTCTCTGGAATCCCAGCATTTTTCATTCTACCTTCTGCCTTTTGATTGTCTGACTGACTACCATCTGCTTCTTGCTGTCTTGCCTTTTCTGAGGGCATTTCACTGATTTGAATTTCTTCTGCTTTTTGAAATACAATTTCATTTCCGTTTATTTGATTAATTTGTGCTGTAATTAGTATTTGATTTTCTTTAACAACTATCTCATCTTCCTTATGGTTTTTTAAGAAGAAAAAATAATAACACCCTACTCCAACACCTATAATCATAAGAAATATTAATATAATTATTATTTTCTTTTTCATACTTCTCATCTACCCTTTCTTGCATCCTACTCTTCGCATAATGCCTCTACAGGAACCAGATTAGAGGCCTTCCAAGCGGGATAAATACCGAATATGGTACCTGTTGCTACTGAAAAAAACACTGCTATTAACATTCCATTTGCACTTAATTCCACTCTTACATTTAACAATTCCACAATAGGAGTAATTCCAAAGCTTACTATAATCCCAAGAATACCTCCAAAAATACTAATAAAGCACGCTTCTAATAAAAACTCCATAAGAGTTTGTGAATTTTTTATGTGCATATCTATGAAACATTACAAGAAGAAAAAACAGTGATAAGAAAAATTCTTATCACTGCCTTTTACGTCCAACTACTTTTCGTAATTAACTGATCCAACATTCGATAGAGATTATCTACATCTATAGGCTTAGCTAAGTGCCCATTCATACCATTTTCTATAGATTTCTTCGCATCTTCATCATGTGCATTTGCAGATAATGCAACAATAGACACGGTTCTTGAGTCCTTCTTCCCCAAGTTTCTTATTCTTCTAGTAGCTTCCAGTCCATCCATAATAGGCATACGAATATCCATTAAAATAGCATCATAGCTACCTTCTTTTCTTTGTTTAAACTTATCAACTGCTATTTTCCCATTTTCTGCCACATCTACTTCGAATCCAACCATTTCCAAAAGGGTTTGTGCCACTTCCACATTAAGATTATTATCTTCTACCAACAACAGTCGTCTTCCTGAAAAATTATAATTTTTTTGCTCTTTTTCTATCTTTTTTTCTACACAAGTTACTGGAACAGAAAATGCTAATTCAAAATTATCCTGACACTCTCCTATTTCCATGTGTCCTCCCATCTTTTCCACATATCGATAACTTAAAAATAAAGGAAAAGCCAAGTCTCCAAGTTTTAGTTTCTCGCTCCCATCATTACTAGATAGTGATTTTCTTAAATATGCTAAATCGTAGGAATCACCATATTCTCCCATACTTTCTATAGAAAAATTAAGCTGGGTATTTTTCTTTTGCATCATTTCCATGGCATGTAAAATGATAGTTTCTTCTGTTAAAGTGACCTTTGAAACATATTCTAAAACATTAACCAATACCTGTTGAATATGCTTCTTATCGCCATAAAAATACTCGTCTTTACACTGATTTGCCAAAGATAGATGAATTCCTTTCTCCATAAATTCTCTTTGAAATAAATATTTTACACTTTCAAAAACTTCATTTATAGAAAATTCCTCTTTCACAACCTCTGTAATACCCGATGATATATTTTCCACATCTAAAATTTCGTCCATTATAGACATTAAGTACTTACTAGAGCTATTGATTTTATCTAAACACTCTTTCATTTTTTCGCAGTCATGTGAATTTTTTCTTGCAATTTTAGTCCATCCATATATTGCATTCATGGGAGTTCGAATTTCATGTGAAATACCTGATAAAAACTCTGCTTTTTCTTTCATTTCACGGTTCATATTCTCTCTCTTATGATATACCCCTAACATACTGCTTATTTCCTTAAACAAAAGACAAATTTCCTTAGGCCATCCTATTCCATTGTCTTCACACTCGTAAAATAATAACAAAGCACGATTTTTTTGCCAATACATCTCATTTATTAAGACAGATATCTGGTGAAGTGAGTCCGTCCACTTGGCATGTTCCCCACCATCTTTATTATCCACTATCATCCATCCATTTTCTTTAAAGCCTTCTTGTAGATACTCATAGTCCCCGTCATAGATTAAGACTTTTTTTGATATATCTGTTTTTATGTCTTCCCGCTTCCATTGATAAACAATTTGACCACTCAAAAAATCATAATCCAAATCTAACATACCAATTCTTTTTAAGCCGTACTCTCTTCCCAATCTGGAAAAAAGAATCCCTACAGCTAACTTAAAAGACTTAGAACCTTCTAGAATCTTTTTAGCAAAATCAAGAATTTTCTTTGACTTTTCACTAAAAATCATCTCAAAACTATAATCCTCATAATACTTTTCCAAGCCTTTTGATTTTGAAATATCCTGGGGCACATCCTTCCATGATATCACATTCTTAGATTGTTTATTTTTTGCATATTTCAAAGCCTTCTCAGTCAATTTCAAGGACTTGGCTATTGATATTCCCTTCTCTATTCTGCCTATTCCAATACTACAGGATAACACGGAAGTTCCTACACTATTCACATATAAGCCTTCCACAGCCTTGCAAATAGCTTCTCCGATCTGGTAGGATTCTTTTAGAGACAACCCTTCTCTAAAAAATAAGAAACCATCCCCTTCATATCTGGATACTACGCCCTTTTTTTCAGATATATCTGTCAGTACCTGTGCAATTTCCTGCAATACTACATCTCCAAAAAAACAGCCATATAAGTTATTAATCTTATACAAATCATCCACATCAATCAAAAAGATGATTCCACGATTCTTCTCATCCTTTTGAACGTACTGTTCTATTTCTCGTTGTGCTTCCCTCGCTGTCAACAAATTTGTAAGTTTATCTTTTGCTCTTTCTAAGGATTCTTCCTCGTCTAAAGCATTGAAACCTTCCATTTTTTCCATGCTAACACCTTCTTAAATTTAATTCCTCATAATTATTCCCAGTTTTTACAACATTATAACATAAAAAAAAGAAAACTTCAAGAAATAAGAGATTTGTATAAAACCTACTTTTTTCATGAAGTTCATTTTGAAATTTATCTATTTTCTCATTTTTTTCACAACTTGCAAAAATTAAAATTATCTACCTATTTTCTTCTTTACGAAATTGATTCTGGATTTTCAAAAAAACTTTTACAATTTCCGGATCAAATTGTTTTCCTGCCTCTTCTTCTATAATTTTGATAGATTCCTCATGAGAATATGCTTTACGATAACAGCGTTCGCTAGTTAAAATATCATAAACATCTGCTACCGATAATATTCTGGCTGCCAAAGGTATATCTTCCCCACTTAAACCACACGGATAACCTGCCCCATCCCATCTTTCATGATGATATTTTGCAATATCTATTGCCATCTTTATATTTTCATTTGAAGTGTCTCCTAATGTTTCGTATAAAATTTTTGCCCCCTTTATGGTATGCTCTTCCATGCATTTCCTTTCCTCAGGCTCTAAAGGACCCCTCTTTAATACAATGCTGTCACGTATATATGCCATACCTGCATCGTGAAATGGAGAAGCGAATACTATAGAATCAATAAAGCTTGCAGTTATCTGCTTTTCATACTTTGGACTTAACTGCAATCCCATAGAAAGTATCTTACAAAATCTCCCTACATTGTCTATATGTTCCCCATTTTTATCATTTCTAATTTCTAATAATTTTGCCAAAGTATATGCAATGGTTTCTTGCTCCTTGGTCACTTGTTTTACTTGATCATTAAACATTTTAAATAATCTTTTATTGTGAACTTTTAGTTCATTTTGCATACGAAAAATTTTCAAGTGCGTATTAATTCGTAAGGTAATTTCCTCTAACTCAAACGGCTTTGAAATAAAATCTACCGCTCCTAATTTAAATCCCTTTACTTTATCTTCAGTTGAATTTAAAGCTGAAATAAAAATAATTGGTATATCTTTTAATGTTATATCCTGCTTAAGCATCTCACAAAAATCAAAACCATCTATCTCTGGCATAGATATATCTAGCAAAATTAACTGTGGTTTTTTTATAGCAATGGCAGACATTGCCTGTTTTACACTAGTTACCGGTCTTGCAATATATCCAATACTTTTTATCATTTCGGCTAAAATCATTAAATTTGATGTTGTATCATCTACAATAAGTATGTTTGCTGTTTGGTTTCCATATAATGTATTATCCATTTTACTTCCTCCGTCATATAAAAAACACTTTTATTGTTACCATCTGGCTGAACTGTTACGTTATTTTTTTCTCTACACTAAAAGACTTGCTAAAGCTTCTTTTAGTTCTTTATATTGTGTAATAGCATTTTCATAGTCTTCTTTTCGTATAGTCATTTCCAGACGAAATGCTTTTCTTTTTAAATCTTTATCACTTTCCACCAATTTTTTAACTGTTCCTGAAAATAACTCCGCTTTTTCCCAATTTTCCATTTCAATGCACAGTATCAATTTCTCCATAGTATTTTTTATTTCTTTTTTATTCTCTGCAGTTCCAAAACAATATATTTCTTCTAAATCACATATTTCATCTTGCAAATCTACAATTTCCCGACGGGTATTTCCATCATACACAAATTTTCCAGACTTATATGCTTGTGTTTCCTCAATTCCTATATCTGCTTTTTTTACTCGTATAGAAAAAGAAAATGTACTACCCTTTCCCTTTTCACTCTCCACATGAATTTCCCCATCCATAAGTTCTACCAGCTGTTTTACAATGGTAAGTCCAAGACCACTTCCCCCAAATCGTCTGGTAATAGAAGCATCCACTTGAGAGAAGCTTTTAAATAGCTTATCCATATCTTCCGAAGCAATTCCAATTCCAGTATCCATTACCATAAAAAATAATTCTACGGTATGATTGAGTTCTATTGTTTTTACTACATCTACCACAATTTGTCCAACTGAGGTAAATTTCACTGCGTTATTTATTAAATTAGTTAGTATTTGTGAAATCCTTAATTCGTCACCAATAATACGTTCTGGAATCTCAGGTGAAATATTAAGTAACAATTTCAATCCCTTTTCATTTACTTGATTGATATTCATAGAAATAATTTTATCAATAGCTTCGCGAAATGAAAATTCCCTTTCTTCTATGCTAAATTTTCCAGCCTCTAACTTTGAAAAATCCAGTAAATTATTAATAATTTGTATCATATTGCTACAACACATATGAATAATGTGTATTGACTCTTTTTGCTGCTCATCTAAATTCGTATCTAATAAATTTTTGGAAATTCCTAGAATACCATTTACAGGCGTCCTTAATTCATGTGTTACGTTTGACACAAATTCATTTCGAATCTTAGTAGCATCCTCTACCTTTTCTTTTGCCTTTACCATATCCTTTATGGCACCAACCTGCGTTGCTGTATTTAGCGCTAAACACATTCCGAAAAAACTACCATTTTCTTTTTTTATGACAACCTTTAGATCTACCGAAAAACAGGTTTGATTTTTCCTGTAGGCAACTGTTTCTATCTTATCCCCTTGTACTACACTTTTTTCAATCTCCAAATCACTAAATGAAAGAGCTTCCTCTTTATATTTTAAAACATTAGGAAAAATCCTACATATAGAAATTTCATTTATTTCTTCTCCATAACCTAGCTCATTTTTTGCAGTTTGATTTCCCTCTGTAACTTTTCCTTCCTCATCAAAAAATAATACAATCTCTAATCCATAATCCATAAATTGTGTGAATTGGAACAGTTGATTATTTATATTAGCCATCTTCATCCCCCTTATCCACATTTCGTGGTTTACATTTGTTTATCCCTCATACACTATTGACATTTACACATTTCATGTTATATAATGAAAATAGTCTGAAAAGTACACGTTTTGCAAACAATACTTCCGAGGGAGGATACATATGAATTTTAATGTTCGTCTTAAACAATTACGACAAAAGCATAAACTGACACAAAGTGAATTAGCTGATATTCTAGGATTAAAACCTACTGCTATTTCAAATTATGAATCTAAAAGAAACGAACCATCTTTTGACAAGCTTATTGCTCTTTCAAAATATTTTGACGTTTCTTGCGATTATTTATTAGGCGTGTCAGATGCATACTTGCCAATTGGTGGTGAAGTTCTTGATAAAGACATTGTGAACTTCTTTAATCTTTACCAACAACTTAACGACCAATATTCAAAAGAGCTTAATGCATATGCTGATTATTTGTTGTATCGTCAAGAAAAAGAATCTGAAAATGATTGATTGTAATAACGGTTCTAGCAAGGGCAACCATTTTGTTGGTTGCCCACTTATCAATGCAAAATTTGGGGCTAGCTATAATTCTATCAAGCTAGTTTTCCCTTTTTATAAAATTGCAACGTAATAAGTTAGTGTCTCAAGCTAAACTGTTAGGAATAAGTTTCATAATAACGATATGGTACTTGCATTTATGAAAATATCCGCAACAATTGTGAATATAACATTCACAACACGTCGCGGATATTTTTAGATTTCATGCATAATCATTTTTTATCTCACATTTTACAGATACATTTAAAGATTATGTTTATTTTCCACAACAGAATTTGTACTTCTTACCACTTCCACAAGTACAAGGCTCATTACGTCCAATTTTCTTTCCTTTTATAACCGTACCTGAAATTTTTTGTGCTCTATATAACTCTGTTCTTTTTTCCTTTGTAAGTATCTGCTCCCAGGCTGGTAACTCATAAAGCCATTCTGCCTTTGCTGCAACCATATTATAATATAACTTTTCTTTATCAAATCCCAAGTTAACCTGTGTATCTTTATCCATAGTTTCAATAGGATTCTCTTCTACTAAACTTTCGTTGATTCCATCAAGAAAACCTACCATATAAATTAAATCT
Organism: Lachnospiraceae bacterium; assembly: GCA_017399885.1. Lineage (GTDB taxonomy): Bacteria > Bacillota > Clostridia > Lachnospirales > Lachnospiraceae > CAG-411. The sequence goes on along the minus strand of JAFQAU010000291.1, from coordinate 21,000 downwards.
ACACCATATTTATTTGCTAATTCTTCTACTGTTCCAGTAACTTTTTCTTCCGGATTAGCAAGTAATTGTTCATAGATACCTCTCTCTAAATTAAAGTAACCAGCCCAAAACATCTGTCCTTTTTTTGTATTGGAATCCTGACTATACGCAAATTTTCTCCATTGTTCTAATAAACTCATATTCTATTCCTTCCTTTTCTTTCCCGTATTTTTAATCTAACCTCAATTACTTCCACACATTCTGCAAACCATCACTAACATGTAAAACACCATACAATCTCGGTTAATTTTTTATAGCAACACCCATAATGTACTTCCTAAAATTTGTCACTACCTTGTAAATTATATCACGAAACTATCATTCTTTTCAACATATTTTATACAAAAGTTATGTACTGCTGTAACAATTCAGGTAGGGGCAATCACTTTGCTGATTGCCCACGTATCAATATGGTATATTTTACTAGTTGTAAGTCCATCGGGCTGTTTGGCCCCGATTCTCCATGGACTTACAACATAACAGGTCAGCCCCTGGCTGAACTGATATGAACTACTATTCTATATATAACAATGATTGGGCTGCCGCACAAAACCATACGACAGCCCATAAGGGGAGGATAAGTATTTCATTTTTCTTCTGTTTTTCGGAAATGAAAGGGGGGATTATCTATTTCCGAAAAAACCAAGTTCTCACTTGGATTACTATAATTATAGACAAAATCAAAAAATTTATTCCGGCTTTTCATTTTTTTCTTGTACTTTTTTCATCTTGTCATTATAATCAAAGTAACTGTTCAGCGAATAGATAAACTGTCGCCCATAATTATACAAAAAAATAGAATGAGGATGAACAATATGAAAAAAAAATTAAAACAAATCTTAGCTTTACTTCTTGCAATTGGACTTTTCTCTTTGTACGTAATTACCATTGTGGTATCCTTAATTGATTTGCCATATAAAGATGTTATGCTAAAAGCCTGTATTTACTCCACCGTAGTAATTCCTATCTTTTTATGGGCATATTCTTTGATTTATCGTGTATTAAAAAATCATTTTATGGCTACTAACCAAGAAAAAAAATAAGCCTAAATCAAAGTGGACTTGTCCACTTTGATTTAGGCTTATTTTTGATTCTTTATTTTTCCCCAGTAGTCCTTCCATTCTTTTTCCTCTCCATTATCCGAAAGAACATATATTTCCTCACCAACCAGCTCATCTGGTAGGTATTGTTGATTTACATAGTGATTTGGATAGTCATGTGCATATTGATATCCCTTTCCATGTCCCAGCTTGCTTGAACCTTTATAATGTGCATCCCTTAAATGATTTGGTATATTTGTCATCTGTTGTTCTTTTACCATATTTAATGCCTTATCAATTGCCATTATTGCACTATTGCTTTTTGGTGCACATGCTACATAAGCAGCTGCCTGTGCCAATATAATTCTTGCCTCTGGCATGCCAATTCTCTCCACTGCCTGTGCTGCCGCTGTAGCAACAACCAAAGCATTGGCATCTGCATTGGATACATCCTCTGATGCAGCAATAACGATTCTTCTTGCTATAAACCGAATATCTTCACCGGCATATAACATTCTAGCCAAATAATAAATAGCTGCATCCGGATCTGACCCACGCATACTCTTTATAAATGCTGAAACTGTATCATAATGATTATCTCCCATTTTATCGTATCTTACTGCCCTTTTTTGTATACATTCCTGCGCAACCTCCAAGGTAACATGAATCTTATCATCAGTTCCCTTTTCTGTAGTTAATACGCCTAATTCTATGGCATTTAACGCTTTTCTGGCATCTCCATCTGCCATTGTTGAAAGAAATTCCAATGCTTCCTTTTCTATCTCTGCCTGATAAATTCCTAAGCCTCTTTCTTCGTCTTCTATTGCTCGTACAATTAATTCTTTAATATCTTCCTTTTTAAGAGGCTTCAATTCAAAAATAATAGAACGAGATAACAAAGCCCCGTTTACTTCAAAATAAGGATTTTCTGTAGTTGCTCCAATTAAAATAATAGTCCCATCTTCAACAAATGGCAAAAGATAATCCTGTTGCCCTTTATTAAATCTATGAATTTCATCTATAAACAATATGGTTTTCTTGCCATAAGCACCAAGCATCCTCTTGGCCTCTTCTACCACACTTTCCATATCCTTTTTTCCCGCTGAAGTAGCATTTATTTGTTGAAATTCTGCACTTGTAGTATTTGCAATTACCTTTGCAATGGTAGTCTTTCCCGTTCCAGGTGGCCCATAAAAAATTATTGAACTAATTTTGTCCGCTTTAATCGCCCGATATAATAATTTATCCTTTCCTACAATATGTTGCTGTCCCACTATTTCATCTAAGCTTTTCGGACGTAATCTAGATGCTAACGGACTTTCTTTTTTCATTTCGTTTATTCTCATATATTCAAATAAATCCATCTTTTACTCCATGCTTGCCCTTTCCAATAAAATAATAAATACATTAGTGACGATATTAAAACAGTGGCAAGCAACAGGGTGATTGCCACTGTTTCAATACAAGTATATTTCACTACTCGTGTCCAGTAACGATTTCAGCCCATCTTACATGCATTTTCAATACATAGGGCTGAAATCCTGCACATTTTAGTTCTTGGTGTATAACCTGACAGCTAGTGTAAAGCTTGCCAGTAAACAGTTACACTGTTACACTCTTTAAATGCTTACATATGTTGATTCTTTGACAAAAAAATTAGTTCTATGATATAATGCTACTAATTTATTCATTTGAAAGGAGAATTATCATGTCACTTCCAAAGGATCCTATAATTTTATTAAGCTATATTAATACACAACTTAGAGACCATTATGCTAGCCTTGATGATTTATGCAAAAGCTTAGGGATTGAACCTAATTGGTTAGAACAGACACTTAAACAAATTGACTATAGCTATGAAGAAGGTCAAAATCAATTTATCTAGTTTTAAGAAAGCCTTGTTCTTACTATACACTTAGGAAGTAAACACACTAGTTTCCTTTACATTGATATCCGGTCAACAAACGGAACAGTTTAGCCAAATGGCTAAACTGCTACAAACTAACACATATCTTTGCTAAGAGACTACTTTGACCTCTTTTCCCAATTTAATAAATTGAACATCATCTATTGTTTCTAAATTTGCTTTTCCCGCTGTTGCCTCTGTAATCTTTTTCTCTAATTCCCTTTCCTGCCAGACAGGTACAATTAAAATCACCTCTACCGAATCAGTATATATAGTATCTAGAATAGAAATTTGCATTTTCTCTACAATATAATGCAATTTCCCCAATCCATTGTAATCTGTTTTGACAGAAACTTTTTTCCCTTCGCACCTTTCTGTAATTACACAAGCCTCCAATCCGATTTTTGTTGCACCGGAATATGCTCGCACCAACCCACCTGTTCCAAGCAATGTACCTCCAAAATATCTGGTTACAATAACAAGAACATTATGTATATCTTCCCCAAGCAATACTTCCAAAATAGGTTTCCCTGCCGTTCCTGATGGTTCTCCATCATCACTAAAACGTTGTAATTCCTGATTAGGTCCTATTACGTACGCAAAACAATTATGTCTCGCATCCCAGTATTCTTTTTTTATTCTTTCTATATGTTGTAATGCATCCTCTTCTGAAGATATTGGATATACATGGGCTATAAATCTGGATTTTTTTTCTACAATTTCCCCAGTTGCACCTGTATACACAATTTTATACATTGCTTTTTCCATATTTTGCATTTCTTTTCGTTTTTCCTCCTTTTTCTATCTTAAAAATCTTTTTCCCATAATTGCAGAATCTCTTCACTAGTCTCTGAGTCAATTTCTCCGATTGCATTTTTTAATTTCTCATATAAAATTTGTTGTTCCTCTGGATATGCATATTCTTCCATCTTTTTCATAACCTTTTCCATACCATCCATATCCAAAGAATCCAACGCTTCACGCAATTCTTCAAATAGCTCTTTTAGTTTTTCTGAGGTAATCATCATCTTTTCTATATCCTTGTCTTTTTCCTGCTCAAAATATGGTGCTAGTATTTTCTGATAGCTTTCATACTTTATTAATAATCCAGGGGTACATTTATGAATCAGCTCTGCATTTATTTCTTTTCCAGCCTTTTCCATTCGCTCTGCCTCTTCCGCTAATTCCAATGCACCAATCTGCCTAGATGCACTCTTTAGGGCATGTACTTCTACCGTATAGGCTTTCCAATCTTCCATTTGTTCGTATTTACTTATGATTTCCATTTTCTTTTTTATTGCCTGGTAATATTCCCTTAGCACAATCCAATATAGTTTTTCTCCACCTACAAGATTTAATGCATACTCTGTATCCAATCCTTCAATTCGAAGCTGACTACTACTTCTTTTCTCCTGTGTTTTCTCAATTTTTTGCACTTTTTTAATCTTTTCCGATGGTAGCCAATTTCTTATTTTTGATGTGATTATCTTAAATTCAATTGGCTTTGCAACAAAATCATTCATTCCTTCACTAAGAAACATTTCCCTAGTTCCTGATACCGCATTGGCAGTAAGGGCAATAATGGGTACTTCGTTATACTCCTCATGGAAACGCCTAATAATATGTGTAGTTTCCACACCATCTAACTCAGGCATCATATGATCCATAAACACTATATCATATTTCTTCTCTGATATCTTGTCAATTGCTTCTTTTCCACTACTAGCTGTATCAATTTTTAATTGCAATGGCTTTAGTAAACCATCTGCAACTTTCAAATTAATGGAATTATCATCTACAATAAGGATTTCCGCCTCTGGCGCAATAAAATCTAAACCACTTTCTTCATCTTCTAAATCTGTTCCGTAAACATCCTCCCGATTGAATATCTTTTCTAGCTCTAATGAACACAATGGTTTCTTAACTGCAATTAAATTAGTAAGTGTATAGGTTTCTGTAAAATAAAAACTCGTTAATAATACACCTTTAACATCCGGTGATTTTTCCAGCATTTCAAGAATCTTTTTTGAACACAACTTTTCTTCGATAAAGATGTAATTAATATGACCATTTATCAATTCAAATAAACTATCCTCTGACAAAGCCTCTTCATAGCTTATTCCAAATCTTTTCACATCATATTCAAGCTGTTTCTTAGTGTAAAAATTATCAATATACACTCCAACCTTTATATGATTCACATCAGAAATAATTGAAGTCTCTTTCTTTGTGACAATTTTTTGTGGTAGACAGCATAAAAAGCAAGTACCTTGTCCATATTCACTTTTTACGCTTATTTCTCCACCCATTAATGTTAACAATTGTTTTGTAATAGCAAGACCCAATCCTGTTCCTTCAATGTTGCGGTTTCTTTTACTATCCACTTGTTGGAATGCCTGGAATAACTTTCCTATGTCATGTTTTTTTATTCCTATTCCTGTATCTTTTACAAAAATCTTTAATTGTATTTGCTCATCATCAATGTATTCATACGCAAGTTTTAATTTTACCATCCCTTGTTTTGTAAACTTTACCGCATTGTTAACCAAATTGATAATAATTTGCTTAATGCGTATACTATCTCCCAACAATTCGTAAGGGATATCCGGGGCAACATCAACAACAAATTCCAAGTTCTTATTTCCAATACGAGCATTAATAATATTCACAATGTCTCGAATTAATGACATGGTTTGATATTTTTCAACATTAATATCCATCTTTCCTGACTCTATTTTAGAAAAATCCAAGATATCATTAATAATAGACAATAGAGTTTTCCCAGAAGAATGAATTTGTTCAATATTTTCCCGCTGTTCCTTTCCCAACTCACCTTGCAGTGAAATTTCAGCCATACCTATAATAGCATTCATAGGAGTTCTAATCTCATGGCTCATATTAGCCAAAAAATTAGACTTAGATACATTGGCAACCTCCGCTTCGTTTTTCAACTCCAGAACATGTTGCATTTGTTCCTTCATTGTATCATTTGCTTCTATTAACTGATTTTTTACCTCTAATTTTGCTATGGCATCAGAAATTTTTTGAAATATATATGTAAAAATCTCCAAATCTCTTTCTTCTAAGATACTTCTTTCCTTTGAAAATGTCCACTTATTTTTTATTTCGATATATGCAATAAATATACTATATAACTGCTCATTCTCAAATATGGGAACAGCAACAAATGATAGTATAGGACTGGCATCAAAACAAGAAAGTACTTTTCTATACTTATTGTGTAACATTTCTTCCTGGGATACAACAAATCCTTCCTGCGTTGTTTTAAAATAATCCACAATAAACTCTATTTTTTCCTTAGAGATTTCACTTCTTAAATCACTATAAATCACTTCATTCTCATTTTGCGTACATCGTATCAAAAACACCGCATCAATAGCAAAATTACTTTTAAATAAAGGTACCATATCTGCAACCTCTTCTTTTACGCTTCTAGTCATATGATTGGTAATTTTTTGAATTGTACTAAAAAATCGAATGGTGTTTACTAGTGACTGCTTTTCTTTTTCAACGGACTTTGTTTTTATCAGTCTGGATATATCCTCTAGAGAAATTCTTTCTAATATCATCTGCGGAACCTTTGCTTTATTGGTTTGTTCAATTGCGCCTAGAAATTCACTAATCTTATGCAAACGGTAAAAATATTGATTCCTTTCACAGAATTGTCTAAACTCATCCATAGAACTTTCCGCTTCTTTTTCTCTTCCTAACTGTATTAGTAATTGATAAAAATCAAAAATAAATTCCGGATAATTAAAAAACATACTTCCTGTAGAACGCCTCATATAAAATTCCGCTTTTTTAAAGTATTCCAAAGCTTCCTTGTATTTTTTTTCCTGTTGTTTTATTAATCCACTAACAAAATATTGTAAAAACATACTATCATCTGCAATGTATATTTTCTCTTCTTCCTCTTTTCCCAAAATATGTCCTAAATATTGTTTGGCTTTGTTTAAATATAAACGATTATGATATGACGCCCCTTGTCGAAAACTTACTAATGCAATCAATCCATACAGCTTAGATATATCACAGGTTTTCATGGTGCTTTTCTTTAACACTGTAAGAATACTATCTGCTTCCATCAAATAGCGACCTGCATTTTTATACTCTCCCGCCAACATTGCATTAATTCCAAGGTTATAAAGTGTTTCTACTATTTCATCTGTTAGTTGATATTTATAATATATAATCAACGCTTTATTATAATAGTCATTTGCTTTTTTATAACTCTCTATTCCACAATTACTATAGCCAAGTCCATTGTAAATTCCTGCCTCTTCTATTTCATTATTACTCTTCTTTACAACCTCCAAGCTTTTCTGATAAAAATATATACTAACATGAAAATATCCATGCAAGGACGCAAGCATAATATTTTTTCGGTATGCTTCCATTAAAAATTGTTCATTTCTCAAACGTTCCCCTAAGGCAATACCTTCATAAAATTCCGGCAAACGTTCCTCTAATCCCTCTATTTTAGAAAATATATGATAATCACTTCCGAAGGAATAAATATAAATATGAGCCAAATGATTGATATAATCATATTTTAAACACTTTTCAATCAAATTTTCAGATACATCTGTATCTTTCTCAGAGATCCATAAATTTCTCCAACCATTATACTTTACCATATTTTCAAGCAGCTCTATTCTAAATAACCGCATATCATCTTTTTTTCCTACCAACAGCTGCTTGCAAGCCAATATGCCGGCTTCTACCTGTGCAGTATTTCCACTATGCAGATATACTAAACTTTTTAATATATTAATTTCAAATTTTGTTTCATAGGAAAAATTATTCTCTTCCTCCTGAAGCTTTTCCATCTGATTACATATATATAATGCATATACAAATTCTTCATGTACCATACTAATTTGGCAAATTGTTTTAAGTAATTCCAATTTACATACGGCATCCAAATTGTTTTTTTCTTTTTCTATTCGCTCTAACAAAAGCTTTGCAAAATATAACGCAGGCTCTGCTTCCAACAAAACACACATATTTTTTATATTTATTATATATTCAAAAATATCTGCTTCCTTTTCTTCTGACTGATTTAACATCTCTTTTTCTTCATCAAAAAGCCAATGATATACCAAAGCTTCTTCTTCACATCTTTGAACAAATTGCTTTAAACTATCACTTACAAATGGTAGCTCTTCTCCCGTATCATTTAAAATTCCTATAATTTTTATATGAAAATACTCTGGATTTTTAGAAATTTCTTCAAGTAACTCAATTACAAAAATGCTACCCATATTGATCTCATCTAAAATAAGACAACCTTCTCTTTCTTTGGCAATTTCTGAATACATGTTTAAGATTGCCTTTTCCATTTTTTCTTTCTCATATTTGTATTCTCCAAGAATTAATTCTTCCTGTCTTTCACATACTCCTTCAAAAAAATATGCTCTTAAAATCTTTCTGTGTAGTGGATATACCTTTCCTTTATCAAAAAATTCATCCAAAGAAAAATCTCTACTATGTTTCATTTTCTCCACCACATAGTCTTTTATAATATCCAAAAAAGGTTCGTATGGTTTTTTAATATGAGATTTACTATAGGAATGATATGCACCTAACTCCTTTATTTCGTCTCCTCTTTTAAAAAATGCATTATTATGCTTTACAATTAAAACATTATTTTTATACCCAAAATCAAATGGTCTTTCCACCATATTTACGCATTCACGAAACGGGTGTTCTCTTTTTTCCTCCATATACGTCCCCCCTGTATTTTCGTCTATTTAGACATCTTTTTTCCACGCATTTAAAATATGTTCACATGCATATGCGTCATACTCTTCCACTGCTATATTTAATTGATGAACATATTCTTCATCTTTTTTACACATTTGAAATCGCCCTATATTCTCTAATATTTCTTCCATCTGAGTCATATCTAAACTCTCTATGGCTTGCTCCATACTTAAAATACTCTCTATTAACAATTCTTTTTCAATCATTTCCTTATGTTCTTCTACTTTTTCTTCTTCTGGGAAATATGGTTCTAAAACAACGGAATATTTTAAATACTGCTCTAACAAATTGGAAGTCTCTTCCTTTATAGTTTCTAGATCTCCCTCCTTGCCAGCAAATTCAAGCTTTTGGGCTAATTCTGCTAACGCGTCAGCCCCAATTTGTTTCGATGTACTCTTTAATGCATGAACCTCTGTTGTATACTGTGCCCAATTACCTTGCTCCCAAGCACTTTGTATAGTTTTAGATTTCTTATCAATAGACTTATAGTAATTTTTTAGTACTGTCCAATAAAGCTTCTCACTTCCCAATCTTTTTATAGCTGTTTGAACATCTAAATCCCCAATAACTATTGTATCCTCCTTTATATTCTCTGAATTTGTACAAAAAACATCCTTCTTCTGAATCTTCGTACTTGGAAGCCAACGAGCAATTGCTGCCACAAGTACTTTCATCTCAATTGGTTTTGGTACAAAATCATTCAATCCTTCATTCAAAAACATCTGCTTTGTCCCATCTACCGCATTGGCGGTTAACATAATGATAGGAACCTTCTCGTACTCCCTATGAAATCGACGAATAATATGCGCAGTATCTACTCCATCTAATTCCGGCATCATATGATCCATCAAAATAAGGTCGTAATAATCCGATGATATTTTATCAATTGCTTCTAATCCACTATTTGCAGTTTCTACCTGCATCTTTAAAGGCTCTAGCAGACCTTCTGCTACCACTAAGTTTACAGGATTATCATCAACTATCAATATTTTCGCACTTGGTGCTGTAAATTCAAAGCTACCTTCCTTTTGTACATTTAATTCTACTACTGTCTCTTTATTTTTTAACAGCTGTACTAAGCTCAAAACATATACCGGCTTCTTTAATATTCGCAAATTTGGAATATCACTTTCTACCATTGAAAAGAAGTCAGCCATCAAAACAGTAGTAAGTTGTGGCGTGCTACGTACAAATTTTTCCACATTTGGAGAAAAATAAGCCTGCTCTATTAACAAATATGTATTTTCATCAACCATCTCTAAGTTTATATCATCAACCTTAGAGAAATGTTCATAGGAGATACCTAAACGCTTTGCGTCTATTTCAATCTGTTGTTGTACTACGGTCTCTATTCCCACACTCAAAATGTGATATTTCTCTGGCTGTTCTATCTGGATGCCAGACCTTGATTCTACGATTTTTTGCGGAATGCTATAGGAAAAAGTGCTACCTTTATTATAAGCACTTTCTACATGTATATTCCCATTCATCATCTTTAATAAATTTCTTGTTATTGCAAGCCCTAATCCTGTTCCTTCTATATTACGATTTCTCTTGCTATCAGCCTGATAAAAGGATTCAAATAATTGATTTAACTCCTTTTCCTTGATACCAATACCTGTATCTTCTACTGCTACTTTTAATTCTATTGTATCCTCACTAATTTTTTCATATCTTACCCGAATGGCAACATAACCACTATTGGTAAACTTGGTTGCATTATTTGCCAAATTAACCAATATCTGCTTATTTCTTGCAATATCACCGTATAATTTTTCAGGAAGATCCGGAACTACATCTACAATAAGCTCCACTTTCTTATCTTTTAATCTTGTGGCTGCAATTCCAACTACATCGTGCAATGTTGAAATTGTCTCATATTCGTCTTCAATAATATCCATCTTCCCGGATTCAATCTTTGAAAAATCCAGAATATCATTAATGATTGTTAGCAAGGTCTGTCCTGATGACTTAATCTGACAAATATATTCTCTTGCAGCAGGAGTAAGCTCCTCCCGCAATGCCATTTCTGCCATACCAATTACCGCATTCATTGGTGTTCTAATTTCATGACTCATATTCGCAAGAAAATCTGATTTCATATCTGATACTTTCTTAATTTCCTTGATCGCTTCATATGTAAGATATTTACTATATGCCATTGTTGATAAAATATTTGCTATGGCATACAAAAACTCTGCTGCCTTATCAAGTTCTTCCTTAGGAATAATGGTAACTTTCTTTGCTGCTTCATAATACGCTTGCGGGTCTACACCTAATTCCCCCGCAATTTTATAAAACTTTTCCGGCTCCGGTTCCTTGGCTAGTGCCTGTCCCCCAACAAAACATCCTACCATCTTGCCATCAGCCATAATAGGGGCAGCAAAATCAAACAGTCCGGCATGACATTCATAAACATTCGATTTTCCTTGGTGCAATGCTTCCTCTGCTCCTTGTCTTCCACACCTTCTGCAACGTTCACCACCAATTTCGGTTCCTCTGTTATATTTACTGCAAAATTCCGAAAAATTTGACCCTTTGGTAACTGGTCTGCCACATGCATCCGTAGTCATGGCAGCAATTCCAACCATATGAGAAAACGCATCTTGGATACTTTGCAAAGTTTCTACATCAATCAAATCTGTCAGATACAATCCTTCTTCTTCTTCGATATTCTTATATTTATCATCCATACTCATCCCCCACCTCTCATATTTCCAATCACCTTAATAATGATATATTTACGTTCAGCCAATCAACATGTGATTGGCTGAAGCACAAATAATAATCTATTTTTTTCCTAAAACATCCATAATAACCTTAAATAAATTTTCACTATCAATAGGCTTTAATAAATACCCTTGTGGTTTCATTGCAAGTACCTCTTGAATTGTACTACGATTAGATACACCTGTTAAAAATACCACCGGTATATCCTTAGTATCAGTATTCTCCCGTAGCTTTTTCAATACTTCTGCCCCATTCATTATAGGCATTTCATAATCTAATAAAATCAAATCTGTGTGTTTCTTTTCTAAAAAAGTCAATGCAAGTTTTCCCGAAATAGCTGTTGCTACATTATATCTTTCATGAAGCTGTTCATTTACCAATTTAAGCATCATAGGATCGTCATCAATAACTAAAATATGTTTTTTCTTTGCCTCACTAGTACTCTCCTGTTCCTCCTGCTCCTTTGCTTTTGCTACCCTTTCTTCCTCTTCTCTCGCCATTTCCTCACTTTTCTTTTTTGCAACAAATGCACGTATTTTTTGCACTATTGTAGTAGACTGTAAAGGGGTTTCTAACATAATATCGGCTGTATCAAATGCAACTTTCTCAAACTCCTTACAAATATCTTTTGCCCCAATGACAGCAAAAAATATCCCTTTCTTCCTCAACTTTTCTTTTAGAAAATACACTCTATTAAAATCCTTCTTAGAATCTGCATTAATACAATATATCAAAATATCCGGTTCAAAAACTTCTAAATGGTTTATTATGTCATCGTTACGATTTGATGTTGTCATAATCTCAAAATCATCTGTCATTTGAAAAAAGAAGTCATCAATAATAGCATTGTTTTCTCCTAGTAACAAAGTTTTATACTTCATATTCCTTTCCCCCTATATATTCAAGATTATCCTTGCAATGTGAATAACCTTTATATTCATTTATCCTATGTAGTATAGTTCATAATTCACAAAAACCTGTACTTAAAGACATCTTCACTAAGTAAGAATACACAAAATCTTACAATTATTGTATCTTTTTTTTTGCATATTGTCAATATTCTCTTTGTATGCAGTATAACAGTTGGTTATAGTTGTATTGCTGTTTACATGCAAACCTAACACCTGCTGTCAAGCTATGTAGTAAGAAATAAATTATGTGGGAGTGTAACAGTTCGACCGAAGGGCTAAATGTTACGCGGGGGTAGCATAAATGTAACGTTTTTTCTTTATTTTATATGGATATTTTGTTATAATAGAAACTGTGTGTATTTTTACAAGTATTCAACTAGCTTTAAGTGGGATTGCCCATCCGCTAAGCAGCTTTGTATAAACCATACTGCTTTAGACATATGTGCATAAGATTTATCCCACCTATACTGAATTAATTATAACAGTTCAGCTGGTTCTGTGCACTTGGCACCACCGGCTAAACTGTTATTAACATATTAAATATAGACAGTAATTTGGAAAGGATGAGTATCATGAATTACTCCAAAAGAAGTATTCAATTAAAACAAAAGAGTTTACGTAGTAGCTCTGCAAAAATACAATCAAAATTAAAGGTATGGTTACTCCGTATTTCTCTTGTATGCCTTTTCTCCATAATAATTATTGGTGGCTACAGTTTATGGGGACTGTTTAATGGAATTTTAGATAATTCCCCTAGTATTGATTTTAATAATATTGAGCCAGAGAACTTTGCCTCAACTATATACGATAATAAAGGAAAAGAAGTATACAAATTGGTTGGATCGGATGCAAATCGAATCTCTGTTTCCTTAGACAAGGTCCCAACCAATTTACAAAACGCATTTATTGCTATAGAAGATGAACGTTTCTATTCCCACCAAGGTATTGACATGAAAGGAATTCTTCGTGTTTCCATAGCTGGTTTATCAAGTGGAGAATTTGACCAGGGAGCTAGTACCATTACACAACAGCTTCTTAAAAACCTTGTATTTTCCGGCGGTAATGAATCTACTTTTTTTGATAAAATCCAAAGAAAAATTCAAGAACAATATCTTGCCATTGAACTAGAAAAAAATGTTAGTAAAGAGACTATTTTGGAGAACTATTTGAATACCATAAATCTTGGCCAAAACACTTTAGGTGTACAGGCGGCTTCTCTTCGTTATTTTGATAAAGATGTAGAAGAACTTACGCTTTCTGAATGTGCTGTAATTGCAGGTATAACCAAAAATCCTTCTGCGCTAAATCCAATTAGTTATCCTGAAGATAACTCTTACCGTAGAGAAGATGTGCTAGACAAAATGCTATCCCTTGGAATGATTACACAAACTGAATACGACGAAGCACTTGCTGACGATGTATATACAAGAATTCAAAAAGTAAACAAAAAGAAAACTAAAGTCAGTAACACAGTTACTTCCTATTTTACAGACGCAGTAATTGATTCCGTATTAGAAGATTTACAAACAAAACTAGGCTACACAGAAGAACAAGCTGCAAACCTAATATACCGTGGAGGCTTAAGTATATATACAACACAGGATAGTAAATTGCAAAATATCTGTGATTCCGTAATTGAAGATAAATCCCTTTATCCATTTCAAACGGAATATGAATTAATCTTCCGTCTTACTGTGACGAATGAAAAAGGCAAAACAACAAATTACAACGAATTACAGCTTCAATCTTATTTCAAAAAATCAAATCCTGGATTTGACTTATTATTTACATCAAAGGAAGAAGCAAAGCAATATGTTAAAAAATATAAAAAACATATTTTAAAGAAGAATGATACCATTGAAGGGGAAGTGTTCACACTAACACTACAACCGCAAATTTCTTTTGTGTTAATGGATCAAAATAACGGACAAGTAAAAGCAATTGTTGGAGGACGTGGAACAAAAACAGCCAGTCGTACACTTAACAGAGCTACTACCTCTACCAGACAACCAGGATCTACTTTTAAGGTTCTATCCGCTTATCTTCCAGCACTGGATAATGCTGGAATGACGCTTGCGACGGTATTTGATGACGCGGAATATTATTATCCGGGAAGTGGAAAAAGAGTAAATAACTGGTATGGTTCCAGCTACCGAGGTCTTTCTACTATTCGTGAAGGTATTCGCGACTCTATGAATGTTTTAACAGTAAAAACCATGGCAGAGGTAACCCCTGAAGTAAGTTATACTTATTTAAAACGACTTGGATTTACTACATTAGTTGGCGACACTTCTCTTCCTGCAAACGATATAAACTTATCCATGTCTCTTGGTGGTTTAACCTATGGTGTAACAAATTTAGAGGCAACCGCTGCCTACGCTGCCATTGCCAACGAAGGCACCTATAAAAAACCTATACTATATACAAAAATTCTTGACCATGAGGGCAATGTAATCCTTGAGAATAAATCAAAAGGAAAACAGGTAATCAAAGAATCTACTGCGTTTTTGCTTACCGATGCCATGGAGGATGTTGTAACCTCCGGTACAGGAACCCTTACACGATTTACAACTTCTTCCATGCCTGTGGCAGGAAAAACCGGTACAACTACAAGCAATGTAGATGCTTGGTTTATTGGTTATACACCATATTACACCGCTGGCATTTGGGTAGGATATGATAACAACAAATCACAAAGTAATACTTCCTACCACAAAATCATTTGGAGAAAAATAATGGAAAGGGTTCATGAAGGAAAAAAAGTGAAATCATTCCCAAGACCTGGGTCAATTATTTCAGCCAGTGTATGTAAAAAATCCGGTTTACGTGCCACAAGCGCTTGCTCTAGAGCAGCGGGAGGATCCACTGTAAGAACAGAATATTTTGCTGGTTCTGCGCCAAGCAAATCATGCGATTGCCACGTAGAGGTAGATATATGTAAAGAATCCGGAAAACCGGCAGGACCACATTGTCCAAAGGATTGTATTGAAACAAGAGTATATCTGAAAAAAGATGAAACTGGTACAACCAAGGATACACCATATGTTATCCCGTCTAAAGGTAACAAAAAGACTTGTAATGTGCATAAGGAGAACGCAACCCCTTCACAGCAAGGGACAACAACGCAAGGGAATATTACAGTTCCGCAATCAAGCGTATCTGGTATCCCTTCTGCCACATTACAACCCATTGAAAATGTACCAAATTAATTTTAAGGAAGGACGTAAAATATGAAAGAATTTTCCCACATTGGATTTGTAGGTTTTGGTTTAATTGGAGGATCTATTGCAAAGAATATCCGAAAATTATACCCTGAAATAACCATAACCGCTTATTACTATAACAAAGAACATATTAATCCCAGTCTGACTCTTGCAAAAGAAGATGGTACCATTGATAATATTGTTACTTCCTTTGAAGATAATTTTCCAAGCTGTGATATTATCTTTTTATGCGCACCTGTATTAAAGAACATATCCTATCTTCCCGAATTAAAGAAAGTGATAAAAGAAGATTGCATTATCACGGATGTAGGAAGTGTAAAAGGTAATATCCATGACGCAATTTTAAAATATCAATTGACAAAGCAATTTATTGGTGGACATCCTATGGCAGGTTCTGAAAAGACCGGATATGAAAATGCGACCTTAACTTTACTTGAAAACGCATTTTATATTTTAACTCCTACCAAGGATACTCCTCATAATTTGATATCTGTTATGGAAAAATTAGTTGCTGACATAGGTGCGATTCCCATTACCTTAGATGCAAATAATCATGACAACATTACTGCTGCCATTAGCCATGTTCCACATATTATAGCAGCAACCTTAGTGAATATGGTAAAAGAACATGATGACGAAAAAGAGCATATGCATGCTCTTGCTGCCGGAGGATTTAAAGATATAACCAGAATTGCATCCTCCTCACCTGTTATGTGGGAAAATATTTGTCTTACAAATGCAAATAGCATTATTAGATTTCTTGAAATATTTAATTGTTACGTAGAAAAAGTTATTTCCTCCATAAAACAGCAGGATAGTACATACCTCTTAGATTATTTTAAAAATGCAAAAAATTATAGGGATGCGATTCCAAATAAAGCCATTGGAATAATTGAACGCGTCTATGAAATATATGTTGATGTACTGGATAGAAAAGGAACCATTGCCACAGTCGCAACCATTCTTGCCAGCCATGATATTAATATTAAAAATATAGGAATTGTAAATAATCGTGAATTTTCATCAGGCGCACTTAGAATTGAGTTTTATGATGAAACTTCTTCAAAAGATGCAATTTTAGTTTTAAAAAAATATAATTATACTATATTTTCTTAATTTATACGTTTTTCAAAATGAAAGGATGAATTTCTAATGATATTTAAAAAAGTAAATGCACTAAAAGGCGAAGTTATTATTCCAGGCGATAAATCTATTTCTCATCGAGCAATTATGCTTGGTTCCCTTGCAGAAGGAACAACCGAGATCTCTAATTTTTTGCAGGGAGCAGACTGTCTCTCCACAATTGCCTGTTTTCAACAAATGGGTGTCTCAATAGAAAATAAAAAGAATATGGTAACCATCAAAGGAAATGGCCTACACGGGTTAAAGAAACCTTCCGGTCTTCTTGATGTAGGTAATAGTGGAACAACTACCAGACTAATGTCTGGTATTTTAGCAGCACAGAATTTTTCCTGCACCGTTAACGGAGATGCATCAATACAAAAACGTCCTATGAATCGTATCATTACCCCACTATCTCAAATGGGCGCGGAAATTAAAAGTATAAAAGAAAATGGCTGTGCACCTTTAGAGATTACCGGAAAACCACTACATAGTATTCACTATGATTCTCCCGTTGCTTCTGCTCAGGTTAAATCTTCTATTTTATTAGCCGGTTTGTATGCTGATGGAGTAACCTCTGTTACAGAACCTTATATATCTAGAAATCACACTGAATTGATGTTTCGCTATTTTGGTGTAGATACAACCACAGAGGGTACCACTGCTTCTGTAAAACCTGCAACAAAGCTTATCGGTCAAAAAGTTATGGTGCCTGGAGATATTTCTTCCGCAGCATATTTTATTGCTGCAGGCCTAATTGTACCAAACACAGAGCTTGTTATTAAAAATGTAGGTATCAATCCTACCAGAGATGGTATTTTAAGAGTATGCGAGGCTATGGGCGCAACCATTACTTATGAAAATAAGCAAGACCTAAGTGGTGAGCCAACTGCAGATTTAGTCGTTCGTACAAGTAACTTACATGGTACTACAATTGGAGGAAGTATTATTCCTACCCTAATAGATGAAATTCCTATTATTGCAATCCTAGCATGCTTTGCAGAGGGAACCACGATTATCAAAGACGCGCAAGAGCTTAAAGTAAAAGAATCCAATCGTATTGATGTTATGGTGGAAAATCTTTCAAAAATGGGGGCAGATATTACAGCAACTGATGATGGAATGATTATCAATGGTGGAAAAGCCTTGCATGGAGCTACCATTGACAGCAAGCTGGATCACCGTATTGCCATGTCCTTTGCAATTGCAGGACTTTGTGCAGAAGGAGAAACAAAAATTGAGGGAGCAGAATGCGTAAACATTTCTTTCCCTAACTTTTATCAGTATTTAGATACTTTAATCCAAAATGGGAAGTAGATAATTATTTGCATATTAAGACTAAGAACAAAGTGGACAAGTCCACTTTGTTCCAACGAAAATATTCCAAATCACAGTTCTTCTTATGCATATAGCTATCTGTAAAGTGTCACACAACTATGGTAAAATTATCATAGCATCACCAAATGAAAAGAAACGATATTTCAAATCAACCGCCTCTTTATAAGCACTTAATACAAAGTCCTTTCCTGCCAAAGCGGAAACCAACATAAGTAATGTAGACTCTGGCAAATGAAAATTGGTAACTAATCCATCTAGTATTTTAAATTTATAACCAGGATATATAAATATTTCTGTATTTCCACTACAAGGTTCAATATGGCCATTTTCATCTGCTGCTGATTCTATCGTCCTACAACTGGTTGTTCCCACACAAATAACCCTTCCGCCAGATTGCTTAGTTTTATTAATAATATCAGCAGCCTCTTGATCTATTTGATAAAACTCGGAATGCATATGGTGCTCAAGTACGTTCTCTACCTTTACCGGTCGAAATGTTCCAAGCCCCACATGTAGTGTTACATAGGCAATGACAACTCCCATATCTTCAATTTCTTTTATAAGTTCTTTGGTAAAATGTAACCCTGCCGTTGGGGCTGCAGCAGATCCCTCATATTTTGCATATACAGTCTGATAGCGATTTTTATCCTTTAATTGATGAGTAATATAGGGTGGCAAAGGCATTTGTCCAAGCTGATCTAAGATTTCTTCAAAAATTCCTTCATAAAAAAACTGCACAAAACGATTTCCTTCTTCTCCCACCGACAACACCTTACATCGAAGTAATCCCCCACCAAATGAAACTACTGTTCCAGGTTTCGCTTTCTTTCCAGGCTTTACAAGAGTCTCCCATATATCATTTTCTCCTCTTTTTAGCAACAGTAATTCAACCTTTGCACCTGTCCCCTCTTTTTCTCCAATTAATCTGGCAGGAATTACTTTGGTATTATTAAGCACCAAACAATCTCCTGGCTGTAAATAAGCCTTTATATCTTTAAAACTTTTGTGCTCTACCTTTCCATTATTCTTATCTAAAACTAGCAGTCTGGAACTGGTACGATCCTCTAATGGATCCTGCGCAATTAACTCTTGCGGCAAATCGAAATAAAAATCTTTTGTTTGCATTTTTTTACCTATACATGATTCTTCATGTATTCCTCTCTTTTATATTATAATATTTATTTATACTTTCAATAACAATTTTCATCCTACATGAATATTCCTCTCTATTCAATCAACTTTACGTAGGATTTCTCAATTCTCACGGAAACCATTATAATAGACAATTTCTTGAAAGTAAAGACATGGTTACCATTCAGTATAGCAGATCGTAACAGCTCATAACAAATTCTTTATATTTAACTGTCCCCAACCTTGTATCTCATGCTTATAGCCTAAATCTTTTGCAGATTGCTTTAATCTTATTTTCACCTCACGATTTGTCATATCCGGATATTTCTCCAACAACAATGCAACTGCACCTGAAACCATAGGTGTTGCCATAGAAGTTCCACTTTTCACAGTATAATATCCATTTGAATATGTTTTCCCTTTTTGAAATGGCATTCTATGAGAAAATTTTGCATTACAACTTACTATATTACTTCCCGGTGCAACAAAATCAGGCTTTTTTATACATTTTTTTGTTGGACCTCTTCCGGAATAGTTTTTTATACTCTTCCCATTAATCCAAACCTCTTGGTCATCATCACATGCACCAACGGTAATTACCTTTCTACTATTTCCAGGTGCACCAATGCTCCCCGGACTAGGTCCATTATTTCCTGCCGCTACACAAACAACAATTCCCGCTTCCCACAATGTATTTACTCCCTTTACCAATGTAGAATTTTCCCCTTCCATTTCTTCTTTTCCAGTACCTATTGAAATATTGGCAACTCGAATATTGTATTTTTCACGATTTTTTAAAACCCATTCTATCCCCTTTAAAACATCAGAAATATTTCCATTCCCCTTATGGTTAAGAATCTTCAAAATAATTAATTTACTTTCTGGTGCAACTCCAGAATATAGGCCTCTAGAGGCAATTCCAGTACCACTTGCAATTCCAGCCACATGCGTTCCATGACCATTATCATCATAGCAAGAAATTTTTCCATTTACACAATCTACAAAATTTACTATTTTTTCTGTATAAGAAAAATCAGGATGACCTACTGTAAGCCCTGTATCAAAACAAACGATTCCTATTCCCCTCCCAGTAATATGTTGTTTGTGTGCCCACTCCAAGCCAATAATTTTCCCTGCCCTATCCAATTTACCCACACTCCAATTTTCTACTCTTTTCCTATTTTAAATGCTTAATACAGACATAAATCTAAAATTATCAAACGCATGTCAAATAACCTATCTATAATATATTCTATTTTTTTTCTTTTGCTTATAAATAAGAAAAATAAAACTGTATTTTAAATTTTCCTAAACAATCCTCCCATCCTTCACCACCATCTTTATCTCCAATTCCTCATCCATTATTACAAAATCCGCATTCTTCCCTTCTTGAATGCTTCCACACACTTTTTCTAAGTGCAAGGATTTTGCCGGTGTCAATGTGCATGCTCGCACCACATCTTCCAAAGAAATTCCCATCTCCTTTACTGCCACTTTTAAACAATCATATAAATTAGAGGCAGATCCGGCTATAGTTCCATCTTCCAGTGTTGCGGTCTTTCCTGTTACCCTGACCTTTTGACCACCTAAGGAATACGCACCATCACGCATTCCAGTGGCCATCATACTGTCACTAATCATACAAATCCGGTCTGCGTCAAAAAGGGAAAAGACAGTTCGTACCATGGCAGGATGAATATGTACGCCATCGCAAATCAGTTCCACATAAACATTTTTATTTTCTATAGCTGCTCCAATCACGCCAGGGTCTC
>JAFQAU010000290.1 GCA_017399885.1 Lachnospiraceae bacterium | reverse complement strand
GCCAGAGATGAATGATTTGGTTTATCATGGAAATTGGGAGCAGGCATATGAAAGATTGGCAAAAACACACAGTTTTCCGGAATTTACATCAAGAGTGTGTCCTGCCCTTTGTGAAGAAGCATGTACCTGTGGTGTGTTTTCTTCTCCAGTGGCTACGAAAGAAAACGAAAGGTCAGTTATAGAATATGCTTTTCTAAATGATTTAGTTAAACCTGATATACCAAAGGTAAGAACAGGAAAGAAAGTGGCCATTATAGGCAGTGGTCCTGCAGGATTAGCAGCTGCACAGCAGCTAAATAAAAGAGGTCATAGTGTAACCGTCTATGAGAGAAATGACAGACCGGGAGGTCTTTTAAGGTATGGTATTCCGAATATGAAGCTTGATAAAAAGATAATTGATAGAAGAATCTCTATTATGGAGAAATCGGGAATAGAATTTAAATGTAATATAGATGTGGGAAAAGATGTAAGTGGAAAAGAACTTTTAGAACAATATGACAGAATTATCCTTACTTGTGGAGCCTCTAATCCTAGGGACATTAATGTTCCAGGAAGAGATGCAAAAGGTATATTTTTTGCAGTTGATTTTCTAAAAGAGGTTACCAAAAAATTGCTAGATACTGATTTTAAACAGGTGCCTTATGAACTTGCCAAGAATAAAAATGTAATTGTTATTGGTGGTGGAGATACGGGAAATGATTGTATTGCAACAGCAATAAGACTTGGAGCAAAAAGCGTAATTCAGCTTGAAATGATGCCAAAGGCTCCATGTAAACGATTGGAAAGTAATCCTTGGCCAGAATGGCCTAGGGTGTCAAAAACGGATTATGGTCAGGAAGAGGCTATAGAAAAGTTTGGGGAGGATCCGAGAATTTATCAGACAACAGTAACGGAATTTATAAAAAATAAGGAAGGAAATGTTTGTGCCGTAAAAGTTGTAAGCTTAGAACCTGGTAAAGATGAAAAAACAGGAAGAACTATTATGGTTCCAAAGGAAGATACAGAAAAGGAAATTCCTACAGATTTGGTTTTAATAGCAGCTGGTTTTTTAGGTAGTGAGGGTTATATTTCTGAAAGTTTTGAGGTAGAATGTAATGATAGGATGAACATAAAGACAGATGTGGATTCTTATAAGACAAATGTAGAAAAAGTATACGCAGCAGGTGATATGCATCGAGGACAGTCCCTTGTAGTTTGGGCTATTGCAGAGGGAAGAGCTGTTGCAAAAGAAGTAGATGAATCTTTGATGGGATATTCTAATTTATAGAAGCTGTTTCAGTTCACATGTCTGTATTGATGTGTGAACTGTAATTAGGTGCTTAAGGTGTTTTTGATATACTATGTATAGTATGAAAGAAGGGTGCCAAGCACTTTTGAAATTCTAATCATTAGATAATAGCTGGTATCTTCCTGCTGGAAAGGAGAAATGGATTTGAGAACAAAGGCGGAGATAATGGAATTAGTAGAAGAAGAGGATATAGAGTTTATTCGTCTTCAGTTTACGGATATGTTTGGAAATTTAAAGAATGTAGCAGTAACTGCCAATCAGTTAGAACATGTATTGGATAATAATTACGTATTTGAGGGCTCTTATATGTTTGGAGATTTGTTTGAGGAAGAGGAAGATAGGTACTTATATCCGGATTTTGAGACATTTACAATTCTTCCATGGAGACCGCAACAAGGTAAGGTTGCCAGAATGCTTTGTGATGTGTGCGATGAAGAAGGAAAACGTTGCAATTTTAGTTCTAGAGCAATATTAAAGCAGGTGATAAATAAGGCAAAAGAGAATGGGTATACATTTTATGTAGATCCGGAGTGTGAGTTCTTTTTGTTTCATACAGATGAAAATGGGATTCCTACAACAGTGACGCATGAGCAGGCAGGATATATGGATGTAGGACCATTAGATTTAGGAGAAAATGCAAGAAGGGAGATTGTTTTATCTCTGGAAAAAATGGGGTTTGAGATAGAATCTTCTCATCATGAAAAGGCACCTGCGCAACATGAGATTGTATTTCAGGAAGCAGAGCCACTTCAGACAGCGGATTCTATAGTGACATTTCGATCCGCAGTGAGATCCATTGCAAAGGGATTTGGTCTCCATGCAACCTTTATGCCAAAGCCAAGAGGGGATGTGGAAGGTTCAGGAATGCATTTGAAATTTTCTGTATACAAGGATGGACGAAATATTTTTAATAGTCAGTCAGGTGAAGAAATTCGAGAAGAGGCGAAATGTTTTATGGGGGGGATTATGAAACATGTGCAGGCCATTTGTGCAATTACTAATCCAATTGTAAATTCATATAAAAGATTAATTGCGGGAGTGAATGCTCCGCAGGATATTGCATGGTCCAAGAAGAAAAAAAACACACTAATCAGAGTACATAAACGTACTGGTTTTGACACTAAAATAGAATTAAGATTCCCGGATTCATCTGCAAATCCTTATTTAGCAATTGCTCTTTGCATGGCAGCAGGAATGGAAGGCTTAGAGAAAAAAATAGAACCGGGAGAAGAGGCCTTGGTTTCTTATAAAGGGAGTGGAGAGACAAAAAAATTACCAGATACTTTGGGAATGGCGGTTAAATATTTTATAGAAGATCCATTCATGAAAGAGGTATTAGGAGAAGAATTTACAAAGTTATATGCTGACAGAAAAATTACAGAATGGAATGCATATATGATGCAGGTATCTAATTGGGAATTGGAAACGTATTTATCTAGAATATAAGAAGAGGTGGCAGTATGGACAGTATCATAATAGCTTTGCCAAAAGAAGAAGATGCGAAGCGAATCGGTGCTATTTTAAAGAAAAATGGATTGGAACCGACAGTGATTTGTACTACTGCTTCAAAAGTGATTTCTCATGTTCATCAATTGGATAGTGGAATTGTTATATGTGGGCCACGTTTTTTAGATATGCATTATACACAATTGGTGGAATACTTGCCAAAACATTTTGAAATGCTACTTCTAGCATCTTCTTCTACAATTGAAAACTGTCTCATAAATGGGATAACTACATTACAATTGCCTATAAAAGCAGTAGAATTGATAAATACTGTACAGGATATGTTATGTCAGTTGAGAAAGCGTACAAAGAAGCCAAAATCACTGCCCCAAAAAAGAAATGAACAGGAACAAAATTATATTAACAATGCAAAACGGGCTTTGATGGAGATAAATAATATGACAGAGCAGGAAGCATTTCGTTATATTCAGAAAATGAGTATGGATACAGGAGTAAACAAAGTAGAAACTGCCCAAAAAGTTTTGCGTATGTTATGTGGATATTAATAGGGAACTGTTCATGGTTCTGAACAGTTACATGAATAGAAAGGTAGAGAATTTATGTATCAGATAAATGAAAATTATTTAAAGTTACAAGGAAGCTACTTGTTTTCTACAATAGCAAAAAAGATAAATGATTATAAAAGTAAGAATCCTAATGCAAATGTAATCCGCTTAGGAATTGGGGATGTAACCCAACCTATTGTACCAGCAATTATAGATGCCTTGCATAAGGCTGTAGATGAAATGGGGACCATGGAAGGATTTCGTGGATATGGTCCAGAGCAAGGATATGAGTTTTTACGTGAGGTTATTGCCAAGGAAGATTATCAGAATAGAGGATGTGATATTTCAGCAGATGAAATATTTGTTTCAGATGGAGCAAAATGTGATGTGGGAAACATTCAGGAAATTTTTGGACAAGATAATATAGTTGCAGTCTGCGATCCTGTATATCCTGTGTATGTAGATACAAACGTTATGGCAGGTAGAGCGGGAAGCTACAATGAAAAGATAGGTGGATTTGATAATTTAGTTTACATGCCATGTAGTGAAAAAAACGGTTTTGCCCCGGAAATTCCAAACAAAACCCCGGATATTATTTATTTATGTTTTCCAAATAATCCTACGGGAATGGCAATTACAAAACCGGCATTACAGGAATGGGTGGATTATGCAAATAAAAATAGTTCTATAATTATATATGATGCTGCCTATGAAGCCTATATTACGGAAGAAGGTATTCCACATAGTATTTATGAGTGTCAAGGAGCAAGAACATGTGCCATCGAGATGCATAGTTTTTCCAAAAATGCAGGATTTACAGGACTTCGTTTGGGTTATACCGTAATACCTAAGGAACTTGTTTGTAATGGTGTAAGCTTGCACAGTATGTGGAACAGAAGACATGGAACAAAATATAATGGTGCACCATACATTATTCAAAGGGCGGGAGAAGCTGTGTATTCAAAAGAAGGAAAAGAACAGCTTCAAATGCAGATAAGCTATTATATGGAAAATGCCCGAATTATAAGAGAGGGACTTGCGGCAGAAGGATTTACCGTTTATGGGGGAGTGAATGCTCCTTATATATGGTTAAAGGTACCGGAAAAAATGACATCCTGGGATTTCTTTGATAAGCTATTAAATGAAGTCCAAATAGTGGGAACGCCAGGTTCCGGTTTTGGAGCAAGTGGAGAAGGATTCTTTAGATTGACGGCATTTGGAACCAAGGAAAATACATTGGAAGCATTAGAGCGAATTGTTAGAGCAAAATGGTAGGAAAAAAATTGAACAGTCGGGGAAACTAAAATATTTGGAAGATTAAAATAAGGTAAAAGAGAACAAGTCTATTGAAATGGGAGGATTTGTTCTCTTTTTCGTTTTATAGGAAATTCTTGATAGCTTTTATATGGATATGCTATGATAAGAAAAGCAATAACGTAAGAGAAGGAGTATTGTATGGAAAAATCTATATTAATTGTAGAAGATGATGTAAATATAAGTGAATTACTAAAAGAAGCATTAACAAAAGAGGGCTATATATGCCAACAGGCATTTTCAGGAACAGAAGCACGAATGTTACTTCAAATGAAAGAATATGCTCTCTGTTTATTGGATTTGATGTTGCCGGGTATTAGTGGAGAAGAAGTGTTGGAGTTTATTCGAAGCAAAGGAAATATACCGGTTATCGTTCTAACAGCAAAAGATACATTAGATGAAAAAGTTTCAGTACTTACTAG
>JAFQAU010000289.1 GCA_017399885.1 Lachnospiraceae bacterium | reverse complement strand
TGATAATTAAAGGTTTATGTTTGGTTATTTCTGAATAGTTTTGGTTGTTTAGGGCTTCTAAATACAATCACTGAAAACATTTGGACCAATATATATTACACTTTCCGGTATAGTAACAGAAACTAATTTTCTACAATTTTCAAATACTCTAGATTCTATTTTCGTTATACTTTCAG
Source organism: Lachnospiraceae bacterium (assembly GCA_017399885.1). Classification (GTDB taxonomy): domain Bacteria; phylum Bacillota; class Clostridia; order Lachnospirales; family Lachnospiraceae; genus CAG-411. The sequence continues at coordinate 2,376 of JAFQAU010000289.1, read as the reverse complement.
GTAGAACAATAGATTCCAAACCTGAAGATTCAAAAGCATTACCATCTATATTTGTCACACTTTCAGGAATTGTTATAGAAGATATATTTTTGCAAGCATAAAAAGCGCTCTGCCCAATACTTTTCACACTACTTGGAATTGTAACTGGTTGTAGTTTAGGACAATTATGAAATGTTCCTTGCTCTATAGACGTAATTCCTTCCGGAATATTAACAGTCTCCAAATTTGGACTATTACTAAAAGCATATCTGCCTATACTTGTAACACTTGAGGGAATCTCCAATGAAGTAAAATTACAACTACCAAAAGCATTATTACCAATACTTGTAACACTAGATGGTATAACAATAGAAGACAAAGCCTCACAAGCCGAAAAAGCATAATCTCCTATTTTCTTTACACCATTAGGAATGGTTACGGATGTAAGATATTTACATCCCCTAAAACCACCATTTATTTCAATCGTATTTTTAGGCGTCTTCACTGTTTCCAACTTGCAGCCATAAAACATCATATCCGACATTATGTAATTTTCCGTATAATGCGCACCTGAACTTATTGTACTATAATACGCATTACCTCCTTCTACTATTGTGGCATCGCTAATATCCAGATATACCAATTTTCCATCTGTAGAGCTTGACACACCATCACATCCAGCCATACCACGGATACAACCGAAGTCAGTTCCATTCAAATAGCCCGTAATTCTAACTGCAGTAAGCTTCCTCAGCAAGTCAGCACCAATAAGCTCTTCCAGCGTACCAGGAATTGCTACGTGATATTCAGTAATGGATTCTGCCCCTAACGCATAAGCTTTTCCTGCTTCAAAATTTTTAGGAGTCAACGAAACTTCCAAAGAATTACCTTCTGCATTCTTTATTATAGCCTTCAATGATTTCTCCAATAAATTAACAGGAGGCATCATAAAGTAAACAGTAGCAGTTTGGTTATCTTCCGTTACTTCTATATTTTTAGCTGTTATTTCAAAAGTATTTGAAGTCTCCGTAGGAACTATGGCAACTGTTTCATCCGATAAATTTATTTTCCCTTTGATTGGAAATACTTTTTCATCTGTCTGCAATGTTATTGAACTCAGATTATTCAATCCAGCAATAGACACTTGCATTCTTACTAAAGCACATAAATGTTCAAAAGTAAAATTTACCACTCCCTCATTAGGAGTAACAGAAACTGCCGCCATGTAGTCATACATTCCTAAATGAGCGGTAGATGCATTTCCATCCTGCAATTGACCTCTAAAATCCAAGCTTATATTCTCTCGGTTTCTATTAAAGAAATTATACGGATAATATGCCGCATAATTAGCAGAAGATTTCAAAGCCCATCCACCGCCCGTAAAAGAAGCACTTTTAGTTCCCGCACCTGAAATCATCGGGAAATACGCTTGAGCACCCTCATGAGGAAATATCCCTACGGTATCAGTTTCTGCCCACGAAAAGTTTGCACCACTTGAAGTAATCTCCAAATTAGTCCTACTTGGTACATCTTGCACAAAATCAGCAACAGTCATTACAATCTCACTTATACTATCGCTTGAAACCAGTTCCTCTTCTTCTGTACAGGAACTTACATTTAATGCTGCAATAAGCAAGACTACTGTCTTATACAGAATCTTTTTCATATCAGTTATTTTCATTTTAAAAGAATCCAACCTACAAACGCAATCGGATTCTCATTTGACAATACTAAAAAATTTACCAGAAGTAAGATTTCCCAATTCCTTAATTCCAGCCACCTTCAAAGTCTGTACCTTCACCACCAGCATCACCATCTCCTGTTGCTGCAAATCCCTTTTCAACTTCTACTTCAATTGTTTCGACCTGTGGTGATTCATATACCAGCACTTCATTTCCCATTCTCATAATAATACAAAATTTTAAGCTAACCAATTCCCTGAAGAAAGCGATAAATAAAAAGAAGGTGTGGGAACTATATTTGTTTTATCCTGTAATGAGGCTTCTCGCATTGCCTTAAGAGTGGATAAAACAATAGCATCCCACACCATTAGACAATATCTAAGCCTCCCAACAGAGGTAGGTATATATCTATAGTGTGGTGCTACTGCCATCATCTTCACTCTTTAATGGAAATTTTGCGAGAATTTCATTACAGAAGATAATATCAATAACACCTATTTGTAAATAAAACTCTTCCGACTATCGCCATAGTACGGAAGCGAGGCAAATTTAATGAAATAAATTAATAGTTCATAAAAGATTCTCAAGAATTATACCCAAATTATGTACCTGATGAACCTTGTGACCCCTGAACCCTAAAAAATGATCCAACCATCAAGAAATCAACTAACAAAAGGAAACGAAAATAAGACCTCTAAAAATTATTCGGAGAAGA
>JAFQAU010000288.1 GCA_017399885.1 Lachnospiraceae bacterium | reverse complement strand
GCTAAAGCTTACTGGCTTCTTGCTTCAACGTCCTCGCAACCTACTAACTCCACAAGCGTGACTTCGGATAGTTCCTACCCTAGTTGACGCATTCATCCACTCAGCTAAAGCTAACTGGATTTCTGCTAAATTTCTTTTAAACTTTACCATATTCTTAATCAAAAATCAACCTTTTTTTACATTTTAGGTATTCCTACCGCAACATTTAGGTATGATTAATTGTTTTCCAACAAATCCGGTCTTCGTTCCAGGGTACGTTTATATGATTGTTCTTTTCTCCAAGCTTCTATATTGGCATGATGTCCGGAAAGCAATATTTCCGGCACTTTTTTCCCATGCCATTCTACCGGTCTGGTATATTGAGGATATTCCAATAAACCATCTGAAAAACTCTCTATTTCCGCCGAAATGTCATTATGCAATACTTCCGGAACCAACCTTGCTATTGCATCCATCATAACCAAAGCCGCTAACTCTCCGCCAGTAAGCACATAGTCTCCTATAGAAATGTTTTCATCTACGATTTCTTCTAAAACTCTTTCATCTATTCCCTCATAGTGACCACAAAGAAATATTAAATTTTCTTCTTTTGCCAAATCCTTTGCAATCTCCTGATTAAAGGTTCTACCTTGAGGGGTTAAATAAATTACCTTCGTTTTTTTACTACCACCTTGTTGCTGTATAATTTCTTTTGCTTTTTCATAAGATGCATAGACCGGTTGTGGTTGCATTACCATACCAGCCCCACCCCCATAAGGATAATCATCTACTTTACGATGCTTATTCTCCGTGAAGTCTCTTATATTCATCACATTCAAATGAATATGTTCATTTTTTATGGCACGTCCTGTAATACTATGCCCCATTCCCTGCTCAATCATTTCAGGAAACAATGTCAATACATGATAATTCATGGTTCCTCCTAATAACTAACAGTTCGTAACCGTTCAGCCAAAGGCTAATCTGTTATTCTAATTAATCTATTAATCCAGGCATCAAGCGAACAGAAACTATTTTTTCTTCTATATTTACATCCAAAACACATTCTTTAATAACAGGCAACAGTACCTCCTGTTGATTTTCCATCTCCACTACATAAACATCATTTGCTCCTGTTTGCAATATTTCCTTTAATATTCCAAAATCTTTACCATCTTCTGTAACAACTTTGGCACCTATGATATCACACAAGAAGTATTCGTTCTCTTCTAAAGGCACAGCGTGTTCTCTTGTTACATATAAATCTTTTCCTTTATATTTTTCTATGTCATTTATATTATTAATGCCCTTAAATTTCAAAATTACCATATTCTTGAAAAATTTGACATTTTGGATTTCCCACTCAAGCAACTCTTTTCCTGCGTCTAAATATACTTTTTTTAGTTTCTTAAATCTTTGCACATCGTCTGTTGTAGGAAATACCTTTATTTCACCAGCTATTCCATGAGTATTAGCAAATACTCCTACTCGTAACATATCTTCCATTTTACCCTTCCTTTTACAAAAAGCCGTCCTCGGTATTTTATCTTTTCATACAAAACCAAAATACTTCGACAGCCTTTTATCATTTTTATAACAGTTCAGCTAGGTGATAAGTTGTAACAGAATCAGGCAAACTTCCCATTAAAATTTCCCAATTCTATTTCAGTTGTAATCATTCTTACAACCAACACAGAAAATGTGCAGACCTACCAAACTATTACTAATTTTATTCTATTCCTATCTCATAATTATTGCTGTATTTCAACTATAATTTTTTTCTCTTCCTTTGATGCCGCAGCTTTTGCTACTGTACGTATGGCTTTTGCAATACGACCTTGCTTTCCAATTACTTTTCCCATATCTTCTTCTGCTACTTTAAGAGTAATAACAAGTCCCTTCTCTGTTTCCTCCTCAGTCACTACAACTGCTTTTGGATTATCAACCAAGGATTCCGCAATACATCTTATTAGTTCCTTCATACCCTTTCTCACCTCCGTATTCCCCTTATTATGTTAGAACAGCGAAAGAGAATTAAATCCCTTTCGCTGTTTTATAACTATAGGATACCAGCAATTTTTAATAACTTGTTTACTGTATCAGTTGGTTTTGCACCATTTGCAATCCACTTCTTAGCAGCTTCTTCATTAATATTGAAAACGCTTGGCTCCTGATTTGGATCATAAGTACCAATTTCTTCGATGAATCTACCATCTCTAGGTGATCTTTCATCAGCAACAACTACTCTATAGAAAGGAGCTTTCTTCTGTCCCATTCTCTTTAATCTGATCTTTACCATTTATTTCACCTCCTCAAAATATTCTGTGTAGTATACACTACTTAATAGTGAACTACCACTAAGCTAAAGCTTACTGACTTCTTGCTTCAACGTCCTCGCAACCTACTAACTCCACAAGCGTGACTTCGGATAGTTCCTACCCTAGTTGACGCATTCATCCACTCAGCTAAAGCTAACTGGATTTCTGCTAAATTTCTTTAAAAGCCAAAAGGCATTTTAAACTTACTTCGTTTTTTTCCACTCATCATTCCAGACATCTGCTTCATCATCTTTCTTGACTGTTCAAATTGTTTTACCAAACGATTTACCTCGCTTATATCTACACCAGCGCCTTTGGCAATTCGTTTCTTTCTTGATGGATTCAATATATCCGGATTCTGTCTTTCTTCTTTCGTCATGGAGAAAATAATGGATTCTACTCCCTTTGTAGCATCTTCCGGAATGTCCAAATCTTTTGGTAATCCCATTCCCGGCAACATACTCAGGATACTGGTTAACCCACCCATTTTCTTTACCTGTTGCATCTGCTCTAAGAAGTCATCAAAATTAAATTCTGCTTTTCGAATCTTCTTCTCTAACTCTAGCGCTTTCTGCTCATCAATCTCTGCCTGAGCTTTATCTATCAATGTAAGAATATCACCCATACCTAATATTCTTGATGCCATTCTATCTGGATAAAACTGCTCCAAATCAGTAAGCTTCTCTCCAGTACCTATATATAAAATTGGTCTTCCGGTTACAGCACGTATTGACAATGCCGCACCACCACGGGTATCTCCATCCAGCTTTGTCAAAATAACTCCATCTATCTGGATCTTCTCATTAAATACCTGAGCAACATTTACTGCATCCTGTCCAGTCATGGCATCAACTACTAAGATACTCTGGTCAACTTGAATATTCTCACGAATTTCAATCAATTCGTCCATCATATCCTCGTCTATATGCAATCGACCGGCCGTATCTATAATAACCACGTTATTACCACTCTTTTTGGCATGCTCCATTGCTGCTTTTGCAATGTTAACCGGTTTATGTCCGTCTCCCATGGTAAAAACAGGCACACCCTGTTTCTCCCCATTTATCTGTAACTGCTGTATCGCAGCCGGACGATATATATCACAAGCTACAAGCAAAGGATTTCTACCTTTTTTCTTAAATGTTCCTGCCAACTTAGCAGTAGCGGTAGTTTTACCTGCACCTTGTAAACCACACATTAAAATTACGGTAATCTCACTTGCAGGTCGTAAAGCTATCTCTGTAGTCTCGCTACCCATAAGCTTAACCATTTCTTCGTTAACTATCTTTATTACCATCTGCCCAGGTGTTAAACTATTCATAACATCCTGACCAACTGCACGTTCCTGTACAGCTTTCACAAAATCCTTTACTACTTTAAAGTTAACATCCGCTTCTAACAATGCAAGCTTTACTTCCTTAAGGGCTGCTTTTACATCTGCTTCTGATAAACGTCCCTTTCCACGAAGATTTCGGAAAACATTCTGCAATTTATCTGTCAAACTATCAAATGCCATGTCTACTCCTCTCTCCAATCCATTCAAATCACTTCTAATATCTGATTGGACAACTCCTCTATCTTAGCAATTTCGTCAATATTCTTTGTTTCTTTTACGCGCACAGCAATTGTATGAATCTCATTTACACTCTCTTTTGTTTTGCGAAACTTGTCAATTAAATGTAAATTATCCTCGTATCTTTCTAGTTCTTTACTGCAACGCTTTACAATATCATGTACACCTTGTCGACTAATCCCCTTAATTGTTGCAATTTCACTAAGGGAATAATCATTCAAGATATAATCCTCAAATATTTCTCTCTTATGTTCTTTTAGTAAAGCACCATAAAAATCATACAACAAAGACATCTCCACAATATGCTCTAATGTATCGGCATCCTTCTGTCTTTTTTCTTTTTCCATAAAAGCACCACCTGTAAAGTTTTTTTCTTTACAGATGGTAGTATACACAATATATTTCTTGCTGTCAAGTATTTTCTTTGACATATTTTAGATTTCTAATCTAATTTTTCCACTCTTTATTAATCTAATTACAATTTCACATATCTCAGGATCAAACTGACTTCCTTTTCCTTCTTCTAACTGACTTAAAATATAATCTTTTTCCCTTCGCAAGCGATATACTCTATCAGAATTCATAGCATCAATAGCATCTGCTATACCAATAACGCGAGCTTCTATAGGAATTTCTTCCCCTTTTAAGCCTTCAGGATACCCGGTTCCATCGTATCTTTCATGATGGTAATATGCACCTTTTGCAACATTATTTATGATGGTTAAGTCCTTTAAAATTTCTCCACCAACAACAGGATGTTTTTTTATTTGTGGGTATTCTTCCTCCGATAAACTTCCCTTTTTATTTAGTATGGCATCCGGCACACCTATCTTTCCAATATCGTGAAGTAATGCCATATTATAAATATCCTCTTGTTCATCTTTTTCCCAACCTAATTCTTGCGAAATTATCTTTGCGTAGTTAGCTACACGTTCTGAATGTTGTTTTGTATAGGAATCCTTTGCATCTACTGCATTACTAATGGAAATAATGGTTTGCATTGTCATTTTGGCTAATTTTTTATGCTCTTTCTCCACCATTTCTTTTAATCGTTCCTTTTCATCAAATTCCCGTAATTGGGCACGCTTTAACTGAAAATTCGTATAAAAAGATATAGCAAAGCAGAACATATATATTATAGGAAATCGAAGCCGGAATGATTTCGGATAATCGTATTGCAACAGCATCTGCAACGGTCCCCAAAATACGAAACATAGCATTACCATAATATATCCACTTATTATTAGTCCATAGTGTAACCCCAATACCACCATTGTTGCGTAAGGAATTACCATAGTCCATAAACATGCAAACCCTTCATTGTATCCCTGTATTGTAAAATTTGTATAAACAACACCAATTACCAACACAGATATAATTCCCGCCATTTTTCTTGTTTGCTCATTTAACGATACAAATCCACATATAACCATGCTAAACGCCATGATAAAGGTTGGAAAAACAACAATATTTCCTCCTGTTTTTCTATTCAAGATACTAAAGCAAATAGACACAATAACTACACATAATATAATCATCCTCATTACTCTTATATCTTGCTTTCTGTTGTATTTACGTAAATCTGCAAATATAATTTTTTTTAATTCTTTATTTTTCTTCTTCACTTAAAACTCAATCCATTCTTTTGTTTTTCAACAAAATCCAAAACCTCAAATTTATTTTTCCTCTTCACACACTTAACCCATTTTTTTTACAACCTATCATGTCATTTTGTTCTGTCTTATTTGAAGTTCACTAAGAAGTTTTAAATAAATAACCGTAAAAACAGTTCAGTCAATGACTAAACTGTAATAGAATCTGGCAAGCTATGCATCTTAAATTGCCCAATTCCATTCTTGTTATACTTTTTTTGTGTTCAATATAGTAAATGTAGGAACCATTCTAAACTAATTTACTTTTTTAACACAAAAAACATCACATTTCCTATAGAAATTGAAAATCACAAAACCAGGAATTAAAAATTTATTATTTATAATAATCAAACTGTAATCCATACATACGAACTGTATCACCATCTTCAATTCCCAGTGCTTCCAGTTCATCTAAAATACCATTTTGCTTTAAGAATTTTTGGAAGAACTCAAATCCTTTTTCAGAATCCAGATTTGTGTATCCAAGCATTTTTTCAATTCTTGGTCCTTCCACAACATATATTCCATCTTCGTCCTTTTCTACCGTAAAAGGCTCATCTGACACGTCAAATTCTTCTACAAAATATTCTTTTTCAAAAATCATCGGCTCATCACCAATTTGTTCTAACTGTTCTTTCACGTAATATAATAACTCTTTTACACCTTTTCCACTAACTGCTGAAATAGGAAATACCGGTATTCCCTTTGGCTCAAATTCTTCCTTCAACAATGTAATTACTGTATCTTCCTCGCTACCATAAAATACATCTATCTTATTGGCTGCAATTACTTGTGGTCGGCTTGCAAGCTCTTTGTTATACGCTTCAAGTTCTGCATTTATAGTTTGTATATCCAACATAGGATCTCTTCCTTCTGTAGAAGCTGCATCAACCATATGAATCATAACCTTTGTTCGCTCTATATGCTTCAAAAATTCATGACCCAGTCCAATGCCCTCTGACGCACCTTCTATCAAACCAGGTATGTCAGCAATTACAAAACCATCTGTTCCTTCCAAATCTACGACTCCTAAATTAGGACTAAGAGTGGTAAAATGATAATTGGCAATCTTAGGTTTTGCGTTGGTTACTCTAGAAAGAAAGGTTGACTTTCCAACATTAGGAAATCCTACTAAGCCTACATCAGCAATTACTTTCAATTCCAGTATTACAGTAAGCTCCCTACCAGGCTTCCCAGGCTGTGCATATTTTGGCACCTGCATAGTAGGTGTAGCATAATGTTGATTTCCTTTGCCACCTCTTCCACCTTTTAATATTATTTCACGACGATTCTCATAATTCATATCTGCTATAACTTTTCCAGTTTCCGCGTCTTTGATTACAGTTCCAGGTGGCACCTTCACTACTTTATCCTCTCCATCTGCACCATGACATTTTCTTTTTCCACCCGGCTCTCCATCACTAGCAAAATATTTTCTTACATGGCGGAAATCATTCAGTGTATTAAGACCTTCATCTATTTCAAAAATCAAGTCTCCACCTCTTCCACCATCTCCACCGTCTGGACCTCCAGCAGCCACAAACAGCTCTCGACGAAAACTCACATGTCCATCTCCGCCTTTTCCTGAACGTATATATATTTTCGCGCTATCTGCAAACATAATTTCACCTCTTCACTCTAAAATTAACTTCATTTGTTATTTCTATCTATTCAACTAATTTCAAGTAGGATTAGTCAGTTAGAGACTGACCTATTACGTTATTAATACTTATGCTTTTCCTTTCTTGACACTATATACCAAGTATAAGATACACACTGTAAAAAAAGCAAATGCACTTTAAAATACAAAACACTTTACCAAGAAAAATGCCCCAAAAAATGAACAATCCATTATCTTGGGGCATCATACTCTATTGACTATATATTTTTATAATCTTATTTAGATTCCACTGGATATACAGAAGCTTGCTTCTTATCTCTACCTTTTCTTTCAAATCTCAATACACCATCAACTAATGCATATAAGGTATCATCTCCACCACGACCCACATTAACACCTGGATGGATCTTTGTACCACGCTGTCTGTATAAAATATTACCAGCTAATACGAACTGTCCGTCAGCTCTTTTAGCACCTAATCTCTTTGATTCAGAATCTCTACCGTTCTTTGTAGAACCAACACCCTTTTTATGAGCGAATAACTGAAGGTTCATCTTTAACATAGCCTTACACCTCCTCAAGCTTTATTATAAATTCTAATATATTTCTTACCATATTCTTTCTCTATTCCATTCAATCCAAGCAATAGAGAATGTATAAGCAACTCTGATTCCTTACTTACCGTGGATATAATTCTAAAACCAGCATTTCCTTCGTTATCCCATTCTTCTTTCTCATCATTGGTAAACGACTCAATGGAATTAATGGCCGTTATAAGTAAAACAGAAACAGCAGCACAGACAATATCCTGTCCATGCTCCGCATATTCTGCATGTCCTTCTATACAAACAGAATTATATACACCATCAGAATTCTTACTCACTGTGACTTTTATCACACTATCACGCCTTTTTTTAGGTCAATAAAAGTTCATTAAGCATTGATCTTTTCAATCTTAACCTGTGTAAACTGTTGTCTATGACCGTTTTTCTTGTGATATCCAGATTTTCTCTTGTATCTGTATACGATAACTTTCTTAGCTTTACCTTCTTTTACTACAGATGCTGTAACTGTTGCACCTGCTACTGTAGGCTGTCCTACTACTAAGCTACCGTTGTTTACAGCAAGAACCTGATCAAAAGTAACATTTTCACCAGCTTCTACTCCAAGCTTTTCTACATTAATGATATCGCCTTCGGCTACTTTGTACTGTTTACCACCTGTTGCTATAATTGCGTACATATGGCACCTCCTATTATCATTACTCGCCAGCTTCGGTGACTATACTATAGTTCTTTAACCTCGCTGTGCGGCATACTTGAACATTAAAACATATTTCCCCAACTTTGTCAATACTTTTTCAAAAAAAGAGTTTATAATAAGTAACAGGATTATCCTCTCACGTCATGACCTTTTCCTCTGGTAGCACAGATGTTAATCGACATTATATTCTTCCGCTTCCTCATGCAAATCGCCATCTATACTCATTGTGTGCAAAGTCCTTCTCTTAATCCTTGCCTCTTCCGATGCATTCATTATAAATTCCTTTATTTCTTCTGTGTGCTTAATATGTACCATCTCTAATTCAGGATGTGTAACATCTCCTGTATAACACACTACCGTTCCTGTTCCAAATATTCTTTCCATAAAGCTACGTTTTAAACGTACGTCCTGTATTTTAAACATAAACGCATCATCTTCTACTATATCCAAAAAACCTTTTTTTATTGTTATTTTTTCATCTGTAATATAATATTTTGTAAAACAAATTGGCAAGCCAAACAGCAAGGTTCTTTTTCTTTCACAATATTCCATTTTCATTTTCTCCTACTTTGTTGTTTTTATTTGATATCTTCAATTGCTGATATCGTTCCTTTTGTTACTTTAATCTGTAAGTTTTCTAATTTTGCCTTACTTGGCACTTCAAACACCACAACTCCCTGTTGTGTCTTCCCCTTCTTTATGCTTGTGGATAGAAAATTCATATCATTTGAAAGCAATGTTATTTGACTATTCACAGATGTATTATTGCCATAATTTAATTGATATACTACATTTTTATTTATTAAATTAATTTTTTTTGCAGAAGAAGAAGTATTCTTTATACTAAATTTAACTACAACAAGTTTTTTTCCTTCTTTCGCATAAACGCCATAAGACATATTTCCATTTTCTGTGTACTCACTACATTCTGTAGCCGAAACACATGAAACTTTTAAGCCATCTATATTGTACACATCGTTTATCTTCTGCTTATCTTCTTTTATAGATGATTCTGATTTGCTCCCCTTTTCCTTATCACTAGGAGCAGTCGTTGCTTCTGGCATAACAGTAGTCTCCGGCAACGGTGTTTCATCTTCTACGACATATACAAGACTTTTATCATAATTAGAACTATGTTTTAATAATACCCCTGCAATATACTCTGCTGCCTGGGCATTTTGCTCATCTGTTAACTGTATTACTCCACAACCATTTATTCCTATGGTAGCTACTAATGACAAAGCCATCCATTTATTCTTTTTACTCATAAAATCCCCCCTCATATGAATTCCACACATAGCAATTATAACAACAAAGAACACGAAACGCAATATTCTAAACAAGATTATTGAGAATTCAATATATCTAATTCAAACCAAAATTCTACTCCATTGTTTAAATTTGATACTCCACATTCTCTATGCATGGAATTCATAATTGCCTTTACAATGGATAATCCAATTCCGCTACCACCATATTCTCTTGTTCTTGCTTTATCTACTTTATAAAATTTTATCCACACTTTTTCTAAATCTTCCTCTGGTATCAATTCTCCTGTATTGTATACAGACACACGAACAATATCTTCTATTTTGGTTAATTTTATTTCTATTATCTTTTCTCCCGATACATGATGCAAAGCATTACTAATATAATTGGTTATTACCTCCCCAATAGAATACTGGTCTGCCCATACATAAACAGGATCCTGTTCTTGAAATATTAAGGTAACTTCTTTCTGTTCAAATAAAATCTTTGTGGCATTTACCACAGAACGAATTACCTCCACAATGTCAAATCGTTCAAATTCAATTTCATTGTCACCAAATTCTATCTGGTTTAAGTTAAGTAGTTTTTGAACCATTTTGTTCATTTTGTTCGCTTCATCTATAATTACTTCACAGTAAAAATCCCTGCTCTCAGGGTCATCATTAATATTTTCCTGTAACCCTTCTGCATATCCTTGAATTAATGCGATTGGTGTCTTTAGTTCATGGGAAACATTGGATAGAAAATCTTTTCTCATTTCGTCAATTTGTATTTTATTTTCAATATCTGATTTCAAATTGTTATTGGCTGCTTTTAACTCTGAAACAGTTTTCTCTAATTTCTCTGACAATAAATTCACGC